>NZ_VPCH01000030.1:0-44074 GCF_013418285.1 Acinetobacter sp. YH12152 | reverse complement strand
GCCTATTTAAGTGATGTGCTGAAAAGGTTGCCGACACATAAAGTGACTCAGATTGAAGAATTGCTACCACACCGCTGGAAACCTAAATCGAATTAAAAAATAGGCATGGGGTTCAGCGGACGCTTACTTTACTTCTAATCCTTTAACTAGATTATATCAAAGCAGATTCCATCACTTATTAGACATATACTTGGTATTTTATTGTTAATATAGAACATACGGAAGTTACCTTATTTATTAAAATTTAACACTTCTTTAAATAGATAACTTCCTTTTTCTAAGATCAATCTGTGTTCATATATAAGCTAATAGTAATGATTAATTAGATTTTTTGAACATTGAACCGAAGCTAATTCCATTTTCATCTCTTGGACGTTGCCAAGCCTCGAATAAGCTCACCATACTCTTAGCCAAGCTCTTGTCATCACTAATAGAACCTATTGGGAATGAGGTTAAATAATCTGCTTCCGAATCCAATACATGCAGAATTATCACCACAAATTCATTTTCAACTGCAATGATTTCACAATTACCGTCAAGTAACCCTTCTTTAATACCGTAAAAATATTTTTGATGTTCTTTTGCAATGATCTTTCGATAATTTTGTAAGGAAACACGATCTCGCTCATCTGACATCGGTAAAAAACACTTTAGCTGTATTTCATCGTTTTGTTTATTTTTGAGTTGTCCCAAAGCATTGACAAATGTATTAAATCTAAGAGATTTACCCCAAAATGCATCATCTGGAGCTAACCAATAAATATTCTGTACAGGATGATTTTTCGCAAGAATATCTTTGATTTTATTCAATATCAGTTTTGAATTACCTTGGCTATAACAAGGTCCAATAAACAGGTGATTTCCATTATTTGCTTCATTTCCCATAGGATTTAAGCTATCAAATAATGCAACTGATGCTAAAAAACGACTATCTTTAAAATATTGATGCAAATTTAACTGTTCGAAGCCTTCAAGGTTCTTCACGATATCTCGAATATTATTTCCTTTCTTACTCTGACCCAATACCTGATAAGTCTTATCTTTAAGCTCATCGCTCATAATAGAATCCAAGACTTTTATAGGTTGTGGATCGGCTTGAGCATCTATATTAAGGTCTAGCGACTTACGTACAGTGCATTCCCTAACCTTCTTTACAGTTCCCATTTTGTAGATGGCCGGTCTACCATCCATTTTTTTTAGGGTGATAATGTCATCTTCAATGAGTTGATAAAATTGCTTCTGAAATCTATCTCGAACAATACTTTCACTATTTGCTGCATGTTCGCTTGAAGCGATTAGTTTTAAGCCGTACATATTAGTATCAGGATTCTGAGCTATGTAATTAAAATTAGTAAGCTCATAAACTAGACCATGTGTATGTTCCAAGATCGAAGCAACCTTAGGTATAGAATCCACAGTTGTAAAGTATTTCATTGATTTGTTTGTCAAATGAAATAACCCATCTTGTTTAAGCTCAATCTCGTTATTTGTAATCAGTTGATCTAAAACTATCCGTGACTCTCTTTGATTCATACCCAAAAAGTTTGCAATGTTTTTGACCGACATTGGGCTGATACGCAGTAAACGCATAATCATTGAATCAATAAATTTTGGCATTTGGCTTGATGTATAACTGAATTTTATTTCAAACTTCTGTGCCGGAATCAAAATATCAACATCATGATATGGGATGCTGTAATTACTCATGACTGATACCTCGACTTGTCTTTGTTTTGATATTTGCGTTTAATTTGAATTCATTTTTTCTATCAGCAATATATTGGTAACGTGTCCTATCGCTTGAATACTCCTTAATATAGTTAAGCACTTCACCAAGCGGTGATTCTTGATGTTTTGGCATACTCCATAAACGTGAAGCACCAAAAATAACTAAACGATCCATTGCCCTAGATAATGCAACATTAATTCGGTTTGGCATGTTCATGAATCCAATTTTGTTATCTGGGCTATTTCGGGTTACAGACAGAATGATGATTCTATTCTCTTTCCCCTGATAACTATCGACAGTATCAATTTTTACTAATGATCTAAAATCTTCATTCCAAGCTTTCGAATTGAACTGCTTGCGTAAATAACGCTTTTGTTCACCATACATACATATAATGCCAATCGGAGGCTCATTAGGCTTAGATCGTTCTTTTAACTCTTTTAGTAACTCCTCATCTGCATGAATTTTTTCTAACAAACCAATAATCTTACGAGCCTCATGCTTGTTAAAGAAGGTTGTTCCAACACCATCACTAAATTTTTCAGACGTATCGACCCATGTGACAGTAGAACGTAATTCTTGAACCGAACAATGCTGGTATATATTTGGTACGATTCGAACCATTTTCTCTTGGTAAGGCTTACCTAGAGGCTCAATAACGCCTGTTACTAATTCCTCATCATAGAAACACGCAGAAACCATTTCTCCAATTGCTGGAGCCATACGATATTGAACTAATAACTTACCCTGTACAGCCTTACCATACGGCGAATTAAATAATCGTTCAAAATCACTTTTTAAGTTCGCTTCAATACGGTTTTTTGTAAATCCTAACTTTCGACCAAGGGCTTTAGCATGTTCAGGTGAATATAATGGAGGTAATTGTTTATGATCTCCAACTAATAAAATGCGTTTAGCAGATTGCATCGCAATAGCCAATTCTGAAGAAATTGACCTCGCTGACTCATCAATAATGACCCAATCGAATGATTGGTTCGCAATGTCAATAGAGTGATGTCCTATACCTACACAGGTACCGCAGATAAATTGTCTAGTTTTAGAAAGGTATGTTTCGTAATTAGCATTTGGACTATCAATCAGTTGATCATAGTCGAAAGCAATTTGCACCAAGGCTTTAGCGTTATTTGCAGCCTTACCCTGAACCTCAAAAGTCTCGTCCAGCATCTCCCATATTTGAGTTTCTCGATCTAGTATCTGACGACTATTCCATCCTAATAATGAAGTATGCAATTCCTTTGAATAATCCTTAAGTCTTTCGATAAGCTTCGTTGACAGGTTATTCCATTCAGCCTTGGAGATTAATTGATTATCTTCTGATTCTGTTGATATCCACATTCTAGATAAGTGACCAAACAAATGTACTTTTAAAAACAAAGCACATGCCAAATAATCTCTGTCAACGCCTATCGACTGACTCAAAGAAAGAACTCGATCTTCCATTTCCGTTAAGAATAGATTGCGATGTGTGGATATGATCGAATCCGAAAATACATCTTTTAGATTATTCGATACTGCATTCTCTCTGTTACTGAAACGTACAATCTCTAAAGGCGTATTTAGGCGGTGCGAGTGTTTTCTTATTCGTTCAGCAGCAGTATTAACAGCTTCATGTGATTGACTGACCATCAATACATTATTGACGTTTTGTTTTTCAAAAAGAAAGTGAACAAATGCTGCAATAAATTCAGTTTTACCTGTTCCTGGAGGACCTTGTAGAATTGAAACAGGCCCGTAGTTTATTAATTTTCGAAAAGCCTCGCGTTGAAGACTGTTCAGACTGACAACAACCTCACCTTGCTCATTATGTTGATCAAATCTCTCGAAGTCCTTATCAGTGACTGTAATATCATAGTGAGTCGGTCTAATATCTGAATTAGGCTCGAAATATTCTACCAAGTTTGGAATATCTGATTGTCTTCTTAGAATTTGCTCTAAAGCATTTTTTCTTTTCAAGAATGAAGATTTATCAGCTTTTGTTCTTAAATATAGAACTTCACCAACCTTAATTTTATCGGCGTGTTTAACACCTTTAACTCTTAATTCGCCTGCAAGTGAGTTCTGAATATCAATATCACCTACTCGAAATTCTCTATCTTCTCCATTAAAATCAATAGTCTTGTAAATTAGGCTTATAAGTGAATCTTTAGGAAACTTATCTAATACATCATTATCATCTTCATATCTTGCAATGTAAATTTTACTATCAACCAAATGTAATGGTTGTGACAAGACGATATATGGTAATGCCTCAGTCTCAGTCTCTAAAATTGCCTTCCATAGCTTCTTAGTATCAATATTTAGAGCAGCTAGTTTCTGAATATCATCGCTTAAGTTGTCATCTCTAGATTTTGATGAATGTTCTACTGGAAGTTGATTTTCTTGTGTAAATAATTGTTGATCTGCCTTGTAGTCTTCAGATAACTCCAAATTTTTACTTACATCAACACTTTCATCTTGATCATTAGCTTGCTCTTGAAGGACATCATTAATAGCTGTTGAAAACTCATCGATTTTAAAAAGAAATTCTGATAGTTCAGCATATTCAGGTCTACCTACAGAATGTCTAATATCAAGAGCCACATTTATTTCAAGCATAGCCTGATCTATGACGTAATGTGGAACAACGTCTGACTCACGCACTCCAGTTACAAAGCGTATAGTCTTACTATTTGGATCGAGAATAAACTGTATTGACCCTCCAACACCTTGCATCTTAACAATAATATCATTTGCGTTACGTCCCTTTTCTAATGCTAGATAAATACGTTTATTGTCTGCAAAAATTTTAAGCTCTGTAAACTTATCAGGCACAGGAATTCGAAGTGTCGGAGTATCACCATGAATTTGTTCAGTTTCTATACTTTCTAATAAACGGTTTAGATCACCCAAAGGATATTCTGATTCTTTAAGTTCTATATTTACAGCATCGCTAACCCATTTGAATTCTGAACTATCACTTCCTATTTCAAATCCTAGAATTTCACATACCAATACCATAATTGCATAATTTTGGCACTGTTCACTTGTGGGATTATCAATGTAGGATGGGTAATACTTACTTTCGTGATCTAGATATTCATTAATATCAATAATGTCATTAAAAATAAAACTGTTATCATTCAAATTTAATAAGAGGCTTTTTTGGTCAATTCTTCCGATTGGCAAACCTAACTTGTGTAGATGAATGATGGCCTCAATCAAATTAGCTGCCAACAATAATTTTGATTCTTTCGTAGTTTCAATTTGATCAACAGTTATACCTTCAACAAAATTGCTAACTAGAAATAAAGATCTTGATTTTAATGAAATACCAAATCTTTCTATGCTTGGTAAATATGATAAATTTTGGGAGTTAGCTTCCTCAATACGCTCAAAAAAGTGCTGATATTTTAAAATATCGCTAGATGAAAATTCATTTACATGAACATCAGCCCATTCTTTGACACATAAATTACCTGAACGATATAAGATAATATCGTTCTTTTCATCTTCATAAATTTCATCATCTTCTGGATATAATCTATTCAGTCTTTCTGAAGTGATATATTCATTTAAACATGAAATATCGGCTATAAAATCTACGGCTTGAACAGGTCGTTTTGCATTGAACTCTCTAAACAATTGGCTAGCATCATCTATTTCAAGATTGATAGCCTTTCTCACTAAGTTTGCTAACCAATGGTCACTATTAACACATATATTATTTAGAGCTTTTGGGGTTAAACGAATATTCGACCACAAATGCCATGCGATAACCCCTAACATATAGACGTCTTTTTTAAACGCTTGTACATTAGCAATTTTTGATTCTTTCCCATCAGCAATAAATACTAAATCAGGTTGTAAATCACGAATATTATTAGCTATATTTTTTGAATCTGATGTTAAAAAATGTGAAATAGCCACATCTTTTTCAGGCGATATCCAAATACAATGCGAATTAATATCTCCATGTGATATACCTAGGTTATGCATCTCAGAAAACTTGCTGAGTAAAATCTGAATTAGATTTAACTTATCTTCTTCATTCAAATTCGGGCAAATCGTAGTAATAAAATCATTAAATCTAAGATGACTTTGACGATACTCAACCAATTCATTGTACTGTTGAGTAATTTGCTCTTCATTTGGCATGATTAATGGAACAAGTGCCGTATTGTACAAATGGCTGCTTTGTTTAAATTCAGCACTAATAACTCGCTCATGATTCAACAATGCTGCTCTCATTTTAGGAGATTGAATACTCAATTCCTTAAAATTTGAAAACATCCACTGTCTTATGATTGCTTTGTCGGAGCGTGAAATAGTTGAGGTAGCTTCGTATTCGGTATATAGCTTTTTAGGGTGACTTAGAATCTCATCATCTTGCTTATATTTTTGAACAATGATTTTTTTAGGTTGTGTAACTTTCTGCATAAAGACTTTATCAATAAGGTCAAAATCTTTATAAAGATGCTGGGCACTTGGATGTGGCTTAAATTCTTTATTAAATGAATGCTTATCGGCAAATTTTAAGAATTTATCAAGGCTAATGACATGATTTTTTTCATCATCGGGCAGATTTGAAAAATTAACCTTGCCACACATTACAACAAAGAAATACACCCTTGGAACAAAACCAGGATTTCCCTGAAATTTATCTTTGAGCCCCTTTAATTTATTGACAAGGATGAATTGTTTTTGGCGTGTCAATGAAACAGGTGATACCCCCATATCACGCTCGTCCATATACCAATTACCATTGGCAGACTTAATCGATTTACCATTCCAGTTTTTCAATTCAATAACTATGAGAACACTGTTAGTAACTAAGATTAAATCAAACTCTGCTTCTTTTTTTGAAATCTTATCAACTAATGTATAGCCGGCATAACCATACCAAGGACTATTTTTTCGCATTTCATCGTCAACACTAAATGCTTCTTGAATTTTGGAGATAGCTTCAGTTTCGTGCTGATGAAGCCCATTTGCTTGGGTTTTAATAATTAAAGACATAAAAAGTTAAATCCATAAAACATAGATATTGAAAATCAAGTCAATAAAAAAATAGATATTAAGAATTAAATCAATTAAGTGGTAAGTAGTTGAAATAAAATTAATTAATATATGAATATAAGAAATAAACATAAAAATACGTCCTGTAAAAAAACAGATTAAAAAACAAATCCATAAACCATAGACGTAAAAATAAAATCTATAATTTTCTAGACTTGCAACTTTTACTAAATTTAAAACTTGGTGATATAGTTATGGCCAGTACAATTGTGTACGAGCTCAAATTTAGGTAGGTCTTTTTAGTTATCTTTCCTTGGCTATAATTGAGCCATGAATAATTAATTGAATATAAATTATTCATTTTTTCAGAAAAAGTAAAGTATTTTTTTCAATAAATCATACTATTAAGTAAAACTTAAGAAACTAGCCATTAATCAAATTTACATTTTTTACAACTATAAATTTTTGAAAAGACAGTTTTATAACTGATGCTAAATACCATAAAACAAAGCAACACTCTTCTTAAGTGTTGCTTCTTGTGTTGTTTTTTATAACAACAATCATCAATGTTTTAAATTGCAACACAACTTTCATGAAATTATAAAATAATAAATATATATCAATATTTTAATCAGACAACACAGAAATAAGGTACTTATAATGGGCAATAGTATAATTAAGACTTTGATATTTAATTTTTTTAATTTATTGATGCTTAAATCTTTCATCTGTGTAACAAACTTGATTTGTTGCTCTTACACATCAAACATATTTTGTGCCGCCAAGATCCTACGCAATACTGACAATATTATTTGTCCTGCTACAATCCTCAGACAAGAAAAAAGCCATAACAACGATTGCTACGGCTAATTCACATTAATTTCTATATTTAAATCAGCCTACTGTTTACCTGATTGTTGATTTAGGAAGATTTGATTTCCTCACTGCTAAATGCATTTTCCTTTCGCTCTATTTGATCCGGCTTTAAGAATGATGATGCAATAATCGCAATCACTGCAAAGCCTGAAATATACGCAATAATTAAATTTGGGCTTCCATCACCAATACTTAGCAATTTTGTCGCGATTAATGGAGCTAAACCACCACCTAGCACGCCTGCAAATTGAACTGAGATTGAAATACCGCTATAACGTATTTCTGCTGGAAATTGGCGCGAAAATAACTGTGACTGCGGCGCATACATCAAAGGAAAAACCACACCAATACCAATCACTATGGCCGTCCAAACCCATACTGGATCTTTAGTATTTAACATCGCAAAAAATGGATAGCTGTATAAAGCCAGTACGCATAAACCAAATCTAAACATGTTTTTTTGCCCAACTTTATCAGACAAATGTCCAAAAATTGGCGTAATAACCATGATGACTGCAGCACCACAAATCGTTGCAAACAAGATATCTTGCCTAGGAATATTTAGCTGTGTGGTGGTATAGGCTAAAGCAAATGTCGATGCCAAATAGAACCAAGCATTTTCAGCAGCTCGAGATAAAATAATCGTAATCAACTGCTTAGGATGATTTTTAAACACTTGTTTTGCTGGAACTTTAATTGATTTGGTTTGAGCTTTAACTTTTTCAAAGTCTGGTGATTCAGGTACTTTTACACGAATATACCAACCTACAGCCAGTAAAATAATGCTGGCTAAAAATGGTAGACGCCAACCCCAGCTAAAAAGTGCTTCTTCAGGCAACATTGAGACTAGACCTAAAGCCACCGAAGCGAGCAATAAACCACCACCTGTACTGGCTTGCGGTAAACTTCCCCAAAAGCCTTTTTTACCCGCTGGCGCATGCTCTACCGCCATGAGGACTGCTCCGCCCCATTCTCCACCCATGGCCATGCCCTGTATAAATCTTAAAATAATTAAACAGACCGTTGCCCAATAACCAATGGTTTCAAATGTCGGTAACAACCCAATCATCACCGTTGGAATACCCATCAACATTAATGTGACCAATAACATTGATTTACGACCAATTTTATCGCCGAAATGACCAAAAACAATTCCACCAAGTGGTCGACCAATAAAGCCTACAGCATAAGTGGCAAATGCTGCTAATACGCCAGTTAATGGATCAAGATTTGGGAAAAAAAGTCGATTGAAAATGAGTGCTGCGGCAGCACCATAGATAAAAAAGTCATACCATTCGATGGTTGTACCCACCATGCTGGAAATACCCGCTAAACGATGCGAGGACTTAGCTGGTGGAGCTGTGTTTCCCTGTACATTTTGCATTGTTATCTTCCTTATTCTGCAAGATATTTCTACGTTGCATTTTCACGATGCTTGATTTGTATGATGATTTTCTTCATGAAAATCAATATTTTTAGATCTTATATGTGTTTAATTTACGCTGAGTCACTGGTTCATATCGAACATAAAATCAAATATGAATATTGACCAAGGGTTTGAACCGTTAAAAATATAAACCTACTGATTAAATAGATATTTCCTCCATTATTTTGTCTAAAGTCGGACTAGACTGTTGCCACTTTGGCTGTTTGTCTTTATCCACAATTAATGCGCGAACACCTTCGACAATATCGCCATGTTGAAACCAAACATCTTGCAAATGTCGTTCAATTTGCATGCATTGCTTTAGAGAAAGCCCACGACCTAAATGCTGTAGTTGTAAACTGATCCTTTTCGCGATTGGAGAGCGTTGTTCCAATGTATTCCGTATTTTTAACGCCCACACTTGAGCATCATTATGCTGTTCATTTTCAAGACTATTTTCAATGGCATCAATGCTCTCAAAACCAAAATGCTTACGAATTAAATCTGCATTTTGACTAAGTTCACTTTCCGCTGGTCGAGTAATATATTTCGCAATCAATTGTTCAATATTTTCCTTACTTAGTTGCTTAGAATTTCTTAAATCTTCTTCTAATTGAACAAGTTGCTCACTCGGAACATGGTAGTCAATCAAATCTAGATACAACGCATCGCTGGCACTGATTTGATCGCCCGTAGTTGCCATGTACACACCAATATCATCCAAACGTGATAAAAAGTGTGTCGCAGCCACATCTGGGAAAAATCCAATGGCAGTTTCAGGCATGGCAAATCTAGATTTTTCGCTACTCACAAGCACATGACATGCTTGCGCTAAGCCAAATCCACCGCCAAGTACATAGCCATCGAGTATGACAATAATGGGTTTTTCATACGCACGAATGGTATTCAGCATTTCATATTCAGCTTGAAAATAAGCTTGATGATCTTCTCTACCATTCATATAACTATCATAGAGATAGCGAATATCTCCACCTGCACAAAATGCTTTGGGACTATTTGAGCGAATAAGTACGGCATGAATATTGGTTTGATCAGCCCATAGTGCTAATTGCTGTTGAATTCCTTGGATCATTTCCAAAGACAAGGCATTTAAACTTGCCACGCGATCTAAACTGATTTGGCCTAAATGTCCATGTTCTTCAATCATTAAGTTATTTGTACTCATATCCATATCATCCTTTTTTATTTTTAATTGTCTTTAAAATTGGCTTGGCGCTTTTCAACAAATGCTTGCATGCCTTCTTTTTGGTCTTGAGTTGCAAAAATCGAATGGAATGTTCTACGTTCAAAACGTAAACCTTCTTGCAAACTGACTTCAAATGCACGGTTAATTGACTCTTTGATCATCATGGTTGCGACTACAGATTTTTCGGCTATTTTTTCAGCAGCTTTTAAGGTCTTTTCGACCAACTCCTCTTTAGGGAAGACTTGAGCAACTAAACCACTCTGCTCTGCTTCTACTGCGCCCATTTGTCTCGCAGTCAGACACATTTCCATTGCTTTGGCCTTACCAATAGCAAGCGTTAAGCGCTGTGTCCCACCTATCCCTGGGATTACTCCCAAAGTCACTTCTGGTAAACCGAATTTTGCATTATCGGCACAGTAAATAAAGTCGCACATGAGTGCTAACTCACAGCCTCCACCCAACGCATAACCACTGACAGCTGCAATTAAAGGTTTACGGCGCTGAGCAATTCGATCTGCCAGATGAAAAAAATCATCCAAATAAATATTTGGGAAACTCAGTTCAGCCATTTCTTTAATATCTGCGCCAGCGGCAAAGGCTTTTTCTGAACCTGTAATAACCATACAACCAATGGTGGGATCTCGATCTAGATCATCCAAGGCAGTATTAAGGTCTTGAATTAATGTGCTATTCAACGCATTTAAGGCCTGAGGACGATTTAAAATAATGAGTCCAACACCATTGTTCTTTTCGAGCAGAATCGTTTCAAATTGCATGTGAGATCCCTATATATGTTCAATATTTATGAGTAGGCTTCATATCTGAAGCCTTGTCGTTTTAAATGTCTTAAAGACGTTATAAGCTACGGGCAATTACTAAACGTTGGATATCACTCGTGCCTTCATAGATTTGGCAAATACGTGCATCACGATATATACGTTCTATAGGGAAATCTTTGAGATAGCCATAACCTCCAAAGACTTGTAATGCTGCTGAGCAAACACGTTCAGCCATTTCAGATGAAAAAAGCTTGGCCATAGACGCTTCATTTAAGCAAGGTTGTCCTGCTTCTTTTAAACGTGCCGCGTGATAGACCAATTGGCGTGCGGCCTCTATTTCTGTTGCCATACTTGCCAATCGGAACGCAACTGCCTGATGTTCAAAGATCGGCTTTCCAAAGGTAATACGCTCTTTGGCATATCGGGTTGCTTCTTCTAATGCTGCACGTGCAAGACCAACTGCTTGCGCCGCTATACCAATACGACCGCCTTCTAGATTTGATAAGGCGATTTTCAAACCTTCGCCTTCTTTTCCTAACATTAGGCTTTCATGCACTCGCACGTCTGTGAGTGCAATTTGGCAGGTATCTGAGGCATGTAATCCAAGCTTTTCTTCAGTACGAATCACTTCATAACCGGATGTTTCTCTTGGGACAATAAAAGCACTCATGCCTTTTTTCCCTGCACTTGGGTCAGTCACAGCAAAGACAATAATGACCCCTGCATTATGTCCAGAGGTAATAAACTGCTTAGCACCATTAATCACCCATTCATTACCATCTTTGACTGCACGAGTTTTAATGGCAGCAGCATCTGAACCCGTATGCGGCTCAGTTAATGCAAATGCCCCGATCATTTTGCCTTGTGCTAAAGGCACTAAATATTTCTGCTTTTGTTCTTCTGTGCCAAATTTAGCAATAGGAACACAGCCTACCGAGTTATGTACACTCATAATAGTTGAGGTTGCTCCATCTGCCGCGGCAATCTCTTCTAAAGCCATAACATAGGCAAGATTACCTGTATCTGAACCACCCCATTCATCTGATACCAGCATGCCCAATAAACCCAGTTCACCCATCTGTGCTAAAGCCGCTTTGGGAAAGGTACCGTTTTTATCCCATTCAGCCGCTTGAGGTTTAATTTGTTCCTGCGCGAAACTGCGTGCCATGTCCTGAATTAATAATTGTTCTTCGGTAAATTGCATCTTATCTTCCTGTACATCAATCATTTGCTTTCATCCAGTTTGAAAATGACTAAAACTGAATGAAAGCTTGATTTTGATCCTGATTGTTCGGCATTCATTTAGGGTTAATCGTTACGTCATTTAACTTGCATGCTGCGTGGATTGTTTCGCAATCTCTTGATTTCTTAATAAGAAACGCTGAATTTTTCCACTTGGAGTTTTCGGTAGTTCTTGAACAAACTCCACCAATCGTGGATAAGCATGTGCAGATAAGCGCTTTTTCACAAATTGCCCTAGCTGCTCCGCTAATTCTTCTGACGCTGTGACATGCTCAGCTAAAATTACAAAAGCTTTTACGATTTCTGTCCGATCTGGATCAGGCACACCAATGACCGCAGCTTCAATCACTGCATCATGCTCAAGTAAAGCGCTTTCTACATCGAATGGCCCGATACGATAACCGGATGTTGTAATCACATCATCATTACGACCAACGAAGCTCATACTGCCATCTGCGTGTAATTCTGCAGTATCACCAGTGAGGTAATAATGCTTTACAAAGGGTGACTTACGACTTTCTTTATATCCACCAAACCACATCATCGGTGATAGACTGATATCGACAGCCAGTACTCCCGGCGCTCCTGCAGCTAACTCTTGCCCTTGTTCATCAACAACCGCCACGCGATATCCCGGACTGGCATAACCTGCGACACCTGCGCGAATATCATGTTGTAAGCCATGATGATTACACACCACCATACCAACTTCAGTCTGACCATAATGGTCAAAGATCGGTGCATCTAAAACTTGTTTAAACCAGCGGAACACTTCAGGGTTAAGCGGCTCACCAGCGCTACTGACGACTCGAAATTTCCCTTTGAGTTTTGCCATTTGTTCAGGATCAGCTGCCATCATCATCCGATACGCTGTCGGTGCGCCTGCAAGGTTCGTCACTTTGTAGTCATCTACGATCTGACACAAACTATCAATGCTAAAACCACCTTCGTAAAAGAGTGTTGCATGTCCAAGTAAAAGTGGCCCAGTAATTCCGTAATACAAACCATAAGCCCAACCCGGATCGGCAATATTCCAAAACGAATCATCTTCACGTAGCCCTACCGCATTTTTCATATATTGACCAAAAGCGATCAAAGCTTTAAGCGGGACTTCTAAGGGCTTTGCAGGACCTGTAGTACCTGAAGTAAACATCAAAAGAAATGGATCATTGATGCTCTGTAGGACAATTTCACAATCTGTAGACTGTGCGTTTACTTCATCCCAAAAGTTTAAATCTCCCTGTTGAATCCCTTGACCCGCTCGATCTGCAACAGTAACGATTTGGGGACAATGTGCAACTTCATCTAATTTACTGCGATTACCAACATCGCTAATCACCAATTTGCTTTGTGCAAGGTGTAAACGATGTTCAATGGCTTTGGGGCCAAAGGCGGTAAATAGCGGTTGATATACAGCACCTATTCGCCAAGCCCCTAAAATCATCACAAGTAATTCAACTGTACGGGGTAATAAACCCGATACACGATCACCTTTTTGCACACCCTGTGACTTTAAAAAATTGGCAAATTGGCTTGACAACTGTTGCAGCTCTGCAAAGGTATATTGTTCTTTCCGCCCATCTTTGCCTTGCCAATACAGTGCAACCTTATCTTGATCAATCGCATGACGGTCGCAGCATTCATAACATGCATTTAATTGCTCTAAAGAGCCTGATAACATTTCTTTGGCAGCATGATTTAAGTCAAATGCCTTTGCAACATCTTGATAATTCGACATCTTCTCTACCTCAGTCTCAATTTATTGTTATTCCGACACGAGTGTTAGTGTTTTTAGCCATCCCTAGGCTAGATTGGTGTTCAAAGCGATTCAGCATCCTTAGGTAAATATTGCTGCACAATGCTTGAAAAATCTAAGTGTGCATTACCTTGTAAACACAGCTGTTGATACATTTGCTGAACCAGTCCGCCTAAAATAATCGGCTGTTTGACTTGTCCTGCGGCTTCTACAGCCAGCCCTAAATCTTTCAACATCAACTGCGTTGCAAAACCATCAGTATAGCCACGTCCCGCAGGTGCATTTGCTGAGATACCCGGCCATGGATTACATACATCCGAACTCCAGCAACGTCCACTCGAACTATTCACCACACCCGCTAAGGCTTGAGGATCAATTCCCAGACGCGCACCGAGTGCCATACCTTCAGCAACGGCTGCCATGGAAATACCAAGAATCAAGTTATTGCAAATTTTCGCAATTTGACCTGCACCCACATCACCACAATGCACAATGTTTTTACCCATGTGGCCCAATACCGCTTTGGTTTTTTCAAAGGTTTGATCATCTGAACCGACCATAAAGGTTAATGTACCTGCCTGAGCACCAATAGTTCCGCCTGAAACAGGTGCATCACAGATTTTTATCTGATGTGCAGCACCCGCCTCGGCTATATCCTTAATGGTTTGCGGATCAATGGTACTGCTATCGATACATAAGCTTCCTGCTTTCATTACCGCCAACACACCATCTTCACCCAAATACACCTCTTTAACATGCTTGGCAGCAGGCAACATGCTAATCACGACATCTGCTTGTTTCGCGGCATCTTGTGGGCTTTGGCAAACGATGCCACCTGCTTCAGTAAAATGCTGAATCGCAATTTCGCTTAAGTCGAAACCGTAAACCGTAAAACCTGCTTTGAGTAGGTTTTGAGCCATTTTTCCGCCCATGTTTCCTAAACCGATAAAGGCAATATTCATCCTTGAACTCCTAAATTAACGTAGGTTAATGGTGGTATTCACTTCACCTTTTTCTTGTGTATCTTCGAACCAACGACTGGTGATGGTTTTGGTTTGTGTATAGAACTGAACTGCTTGCTTACCATATGGACCTAAGTCACCCAGTTTTGAACCACGCGATCCTGTAAAGCTAAAGAAAGGTACAGGTACAGGAATTGGAATGTTGATACCCACTTGACCAATATCGATATCGCTTTGGAATGTACGTGCGACTGCACCGCTTTGTGTAAATAGTCCGACACCGTTGCCAAATGGATTGGCATTAATCAATTCAATCGCCTGCTCCAGAGTATCGACATGAATAATGGCTAATACGGGTCCAAAGATCTCTTCGGTATAGATGCGCATATCGGTTGAAACTTGATTAAAAATCGTTGCTCCGACAAAGTTTCCTTGCTCATAGCCGATGACTTGAACATCACGACCATCCAGCAGCAACTCCGCACCTTGCTCTACACCGCTTTGAATTAAATCCAGTACACGTGCTTTTGCGCGAGGTGAAATAACTGGGCCAATATCGGTATTCGGCTCATGCCCTGCATTGACCTTCAGCGTTTTGGCTTTTTCAACCAGTTCATTGACCCATTCTTTACTTTCACCAACCATGACAGCTACCGACAAAGCCATACAACGCTGACCCGCCGCACCGAATGCTGCACCAACGAGAGCATTTAAGGTTTGTTCTTTATTGGCATCTGGCATCACCACCACATGGTTTTTAGCCCCCATCATCGACTGCACACGTTTTCCATGCTGTCCTGCAAGGTTATATACATGTGTACCAACAGCTGTAGAGCCTACAAATGAAATGGCCTTAATAGCTTGATGTGTGCATAAACGATCAACGACGTCTTTACCACCATGCACTACGTTCAATACGCCTGCTGGTATACCGGCTTCAATCGCAAGTTCGACAAGCATCATGGTCGACAATGGATCTTGTTCAGATGGCTTTAGAACAAAGGTATTTCCATTGACAATAGCCATTGGGAACATCCACAGTGGAATCATCGCAGGAAAGTTAAATGGCGTAATTCCTGCGCATACACCCAAAGGTTGTTGCAAAGTATAGGTATCCACACCACGTGCCACACCTTCTATATATTCGCCCATTTGAAGTGTGCCAACCGAACATGCATGCTCAACGACTTCTAAACCACGTTGAATATCACCCTCAGCATCTGCTAGCGTCTTTCCTTGCTCAGCAGTCAGTACACGGGCAATGTCTTTCATATTGCTACGGATCAGATCTTGTAGTTTCAGCATAATACGCATACGTGCTTGAACGGGTGTTAAGCGCCAAGTTTTAAACGCCTCTTGAGCTGAAGCAATCGCTGCATCCACTTCTTCCATAGTCGCCATTGGTACACGACCCAAAACCTCTTGAGTTGCAGGATTTAAAATGTCTTGCCACTCTGTAGTGTTTGACTCTACAAATTTACCGTTAATTAATAATTTAGCCGTCGATGACTGAATATTTGACATTGTGTTCATGACCTCTCCATAGGCACTTATTGTTTTGTACTGACTTAGAAAATATCCAAAAGCCTTATATTTATATTTTCCAATTCACTTCAAACTAGCAAAGAAAATTTTGACTACCAATAGAGATTCACGCACGATTGATGTGCAAATATGCACAGGGATGACAATAACAATGAAAGTAGATTGGGATCATTTACAGTATTTTTTGGTTTTGGCTCGTGCGAAAACCCTAACCAATACCGCACGTATTATCGGTGTTGAGCACAGTACAGTTTCTCGACGCATACATGCGCTAGAACTGGCTTTAGGCACACCATTATTTAAACGTGAAGCCACAGGTTATGAGCTCACTTTAGAAGGTTTGGCACTGGTTCCTCGCGTTGAACAAATGGAACAGGCCTTTTTACAAATCGAAAAACCCAACCAACCTATGCAAGGTCGTGTGCGAATTGGCACACCCGAAGGGTTTGGAACAGCATTTTTGACACAGCTCTTGGCAGAATTGTCCAAAAAATACCCCTTGCTGACTATCGACCTTATTCCTGTCCCGAAAATGATCAAGCTTTCACATCGTGAAGCAGATATTGTTATTTCCATCGATCGACCGAAATCTGGGCCCTATATCATTACTCGACTAGCAGACTATTGTTTAAAGATTTATGGCAGTAAGGAATACTTAAAAAACACGCAACCCATTCATACCTTAGAAGATTTAAAATCACACACTTTTGTGAACTATATAGATGATTTGGTCTATAGCCCTGAACTGTATTGTTTAGAGCGCTTACCTATTCAGCTCAATGCAAACTTTAGAAGTAGTAGTATTTTGGCACAACAAATTGCCGTGAGTGCGGGTGCAGGATTGGCAATATTGCCCAAGTTTTTGGCAGAGGAAAAACCCGAATTAGAACAAGTCTTGGCGCAAGATGTTCGTTTTGTGCATACCTTTTGGATGCTGACCTTAGTCGATTTACAACATGAGCCGCGCATTAAGCTGGTCTGGGACTTTTTGAGAAAAAGAACCGATCAATATCATAGTTTATTAATGGATTAAGTCAGGATGGCTTCTTCTAAACTATAACTGTTATAGAAATTTAGATGAATGTTGTATCTATGCTTTCAAGCGATATACCCCAATAATCACCTATAACCACTAGGGATTTAGAGTACATCTTATGAGCAATCAAGAGCCTAAAAAACCGCAAAAATATGCAGACAGTGAAATTTCAGATAAGGCCTTTAAACGTGCCATTATTTGGTTCTCAATCTATGTGCTTTTATTCTGTATTGGTGTAGCGTTTGTCGTTGGTGCAGATAATTCTTATCTACCTTAAGCGATAATCTATTCGCTTATTGCAACTCGCTATTGCATGTATATCTTACATTTCATGTTCGCTCATGATCAGTTCATAAAGTATTAATATGATCATTAGGCCAAATAATTTGGTTTTAAATTTGAATTTAAAAAAAGCTTGTAAGTCTACATTTACAAGCTTTTTGCATTTTTAAAGTGATCATATCACAGATATAAAATTACTTTCCCATCTGAATAGCTTATGCAGGACTTTGCTTTTTAACTTGGTGCTGTAGATGCGTTTGAATATATTCACCGTAGACCGACATTTTTTCAAAGATGTGTTCTGAATAAAACATGTCTTCTACCAAGACTTGCGCACGGTCAAACTCATATAAACCTAATCGTTGTAAAATTTTCGCATTGATAAACGAAAACTTTTGGCATAAATCGATATATTGCTGATCTTTGTCTTTAAATAGCAGCTTTAACATATTGATTTTATTTAGATCAAAATCAATCGGTTCAACTTTATCCGCCAAGACATGGATTTCAACATCTAAAAATTCAGCGAGCTGTTTTAATTTTTCTAAGTCGATATGTAGATGTGTAATACATATGATTTTGGAAACTTTCGGATTACATAAGCTATTGATCAAACTAAAATAGAAGTATTCTGCTGGCGATAGCTGTTCATTATGTAGCTCAATGTAGACATTGAGTCCCGATAAAACATCATCAACTTTAAATGCGCTAAGTTTAGCCTCAGCATGATAATAACGATTTAATATTGCAACATTTTCAGGGCTTTGCAGTGTAGCGTAGATCACCTTCTGATTCAAATTCGCTAAGATAAAGGGTGCAAATAAAAAAGCCGCATTTTCAGCCTTGGCGTGCATATACTCCTGACAAATACTGACATAGCCCACTTGCTGTACTTGGCGCAAAATTCGACTTCGTAAAAGCACCGCTTCTAAATTAGTATGCTGTTGTTGCAACAGATGCAGCGTTGAATCTGTCAATGGAACATCCACCAGTAAATGTTGTAACAGTTCTAATTCACTGGCTTTAAACATACTCAACTCCCTAACTTCCATACCATTTGACGCCACAAGTGTTGTGGTCTATGCACCTTATAAAAAATTCAAGCTTAAAACTAGATACAGTGATTTTGAAAAAACATATAACAGTATAGACTCATCTGTTATAAAAATTTAATGTAAAGTTTCATTTACTGATATATTTATAACAGAATTTTGTCTTGTTGATGACTATGTATAAATCGGAACAGCTCGCTCAGCACCTACGTCAACTGATTGAAAATGGCACTTTAAAAGCGCACGAAAAACTTCCGTCTTTACGTGAACAAGTGCAGTTGTCTGGCTTTAGTTTAATCACGGTCATGAATGCCTATCAGGAGTTGGAATCGCGTGGCTTAATCTATGCACGTGAAAAATCAGGCTACTATGTAGCTCAAGGCTTAGTCGAAATAGAGGCTGAACAAACTCAAATCGTGTCTTTAAACACCCCCATTGAAATTAACTCTCTGGTATTTAAGTATTTAAAATCGATACAAGATGAAAAAATCATTCCCTTGGGTTCAGCCTTTCCATCTCAAGACATTGTTTTTTCTAAAAAGTTAACCCAAATCATGGGGCAAATTTCCCGAAATCCCAAAAGTTATGATGCCATTGATAATCTTCCACCCGGAAATTTAGCCCTTCGTAAGTTGATTGCACAGCGTTATTGCATGCAAGGCATTGCCACAGATCCAGAGGATATTGTGATTACCTCAGGCTGTATGGATGCACTGAATCTTTCCTTACAAGCCATTGCCTCACCGGGTGATTATATTGTGTTACAGCAAAATATTTTCTATGGCGCCTTGCAAGCTGCAGAGCGCTTAGGCCTTAAAGTGGTGACCTTACCTGAACATCCACAAGACGGTTTTGATTTAACCGCGTTTGAACATATTCTAAAAACTTATCCCGTCAAGATCTGTTGGTTGATGCTGAATTCGCATAATCCTGTGGGCTTTACAGTCAGCGATGAAATCAAGCAAAAAATTGCCGTGTTATTACACCAATATCATGTGCATTTAGTTGAGGACGATGTGTATGAAGAAATGCATTATGCGTCCAAGAAACCTGTTTCAATGAAATACTTTGACCAAAATAATATGGTCTTACACTGCTCATCTTTTTCTAAAACGTTAGGTGCTGCATTTCGAGTGGGTTGGGTGCATGCAGGTAAATACTCTCAAGCGATTCAACACTTACAACTCATGAGTACTATTTCCGTCAATACCTTATTGCAAAATGCCTTGGTGGAATTTATTTCAAATTATCATTATGAAAAACATTTACGGGTCTTAAGAAAAAGTCTACAGCAACATAAATTACAGTTTTACCGTTATTTAGAAAGCCGCCTACCGACTGGATGCAAATTACAATATCATCCAAGTGGTTATTTTCTTTGGTTAAAATTACCGGAGAATGTTGAAAGTATGGCAGTCTATGAAGCCTTAATTCAACAGCAGATCGGCATTGCACCAGGCCGTTTATTTAATGTTGCGGAAGCCAAAACTCAATATATCCGTTTAAATTGTTCCTTTGCATGGAAGGATGAGATTCAACAGGCTTTAGATGCCCTCCTTAGTACAATCTCTGCACTTTCCTCAGATCAGACGAATATTTGACAATTTTTATTGTCATTATTATGCTCAAACAGATATTGTTCAAATACATATATTTGTTGTTGAGATAACAACGAATTCATTCAACATTTACGAAAATTCAAAAAACAAATAGGTTAGTTCATGGAAGATCACAAACACAGTCAACGCATACATGCCTTTAGTTCGGATGTACTCACAGATCTAGATGCTGTGGGGATTGCACAGCTCATCAAATCTAAAGAAGCCTCTGTACAGGAAATAACACAAGCGGCCATTGCACGTGCGGAACAAGTCAATCCGTATCTAAATGCCATTGAATTGGACTGTTTTCAGCGTGCTTTAGAGCAAAATCAATATGTTGAACATGGTCTATTTGCGGGCGTCCCTTTTTTCTTTAAAGATAATCTAGATTATCAAGGATTGCCATCACGCCATGGTTCAAAGGCCATAGGTTCAAAACCAGCCGATCGTAATCCTCAAATTAGCCAACAAATCTTAGATCAAGGGTTTGTCGTATTAGGAAAATCTAAGCTCCCTGAATTTGGTCTAAATGCCAGTACCGAATATAAAGATGGCTCAGCCACCTATAACCCTTGGAATCTAAGTTATTCCTGCGGCGCGTCTTCTGGCGGTTCTGCAGCTCTCGTTGCAGCCGGTGTAGTGCCGATTGCCCATGCCAATGATGGCGGTGGTTCGATTCGTATCCCTGCTGCATGCTGCGGTTTGATTGGATTAAAGCCTAGTCGTGGTCGTACTTATGACAGTGAAGCAGCAGGCTCTCTTCCGATTAATATCATCAGTGAAGGTGTCCTAACCCGTAGCATACGCGATACAGCGCATTTCTATGCAGGAATGGAGTCAAGTTATTACAATAAAAAACTGCCACGCATAGGCATGATTCATGGCCCTTCTAAACGTCGACTACGCATCGGTTTAGTCCCGCAATCGATTACTGGGCAAATAGATAGCGAAACAACTTCAACCTTAATGTATAGCGCAGCACTCTTGGAAAAATTAGGCCATCATGTTGAAGAACTTCAGTTACCTTTTGCCTTAAGCTTTGTGGAAGATTTTAGTGAATATTGGGGGATGTTGTCCTTTTTACTGAGTACCTTTGGCAAGAAAATCTTTGGCGCTGACTTTAATCCAAAAGAGTTAGATCACTTAACCGTTGGTTTATCGAAGTTGTATAAAAAGAACTTTTATAAAACCCCGTTATTTCTGTATCGATTAAAGAAAATGCAGCAACAATATCGTGAAATCTTTAAGCATTACGATGTATTGCTATCGCCTGTACTTGCACATACCACACCTAAAATTGGCTATTTGTCACCTCAATTACCGTTTGACCAGTTATTCGAACGTATACAGAACTATGTGACTTTTACCCCTATCCAAAATGTGGTGGGTGCGCCGGGTATGTCGATTCCTATGGGAGAAACGCAAAACGATGGACTACCGATCAGTATGCAAATATCAGCCGATGTCGGGGATGAAAAAACCTTGATCGAACTGGCGTATGAAATTGAAGAAGCTCAGCCATGGCGACGTATTCAGGATATGCCTCGAACTGCTTAACAAACTAATCAAAGAGTTAAAAAAAGGGAGCTGATTGGCTCCCTTTTTTTATTCAAATCCGCAGAATAAGGCTTTTTAATTGTTCGCTGTATGGAATACAAGATGCTTAATTAAAATGATACGTCAGTCCTGCATATACCGCCCGACCTTCACCCGGTGTTAAACGAGCAGGATCTTTGCCGGCATCGTTATAGCCCGGTGTCACGGTAGATGCATATTTTTTATTGGCTATATTTCTAAAATCCAACCACGCCATATACTGTTTTTGTGGTTGTATATAGCCGAACGATGCTCCCCAAATTTGCCAATCTTTTGCATAGAAACTATTGGCATAATCGGTTGCGACCTTTGTGGCATAAAGTGTATTCACCGCAGTATAAAAGCCTAAAGGATGTTCGTATTTAAGTTCAGCCTGATAGATATGTTTAGGTATACCTGCAAGCTCATTTTTTCCAAATACCGCATCATTTTTATAGTGAAAATCATTCAAGGTATAGGCTTGTTTTAGTTGAACCTGTCCATATGTATCATTTTGCCAAAGTGAACTGTTTAAACCGACTTCAATCCCTTGATGAATGGTGTCTGAAGCATTTGATTCAGCAATAATCTTTTTAGGCTCTGATTGGATTTCAACGGCCAATAGTTCATTTTTAACCTGTGAATAGTAATATGCAATATTCCACTCACCCAGTGCATGTTGACCACGCCCACCTAGTTCAAGAGTGTTCGCTGTCTGACTATTCAAATGTATCGGAGCACTTTGGCGTCCCGTTGCTGCGCCACTACCATCTGGGAAGTATTGATCCGACCCCCAAATTAAAGCCCAAGGATGTGGTGCTTCTAAGCTTCGACTGACATTGGCAAAGAGCTGTGTTTCAAGTTGGATTTGATATCGAAAACCTAGCGATGGCAGGACATTCCATTCACGAATATTTTCTTTATGGCTTTGCACAGGCCATGTCACTTCACTTTCACGATGGGTGTACGCCAATGCGACACGACTATCGAGCCAAAACTGTGGGTGTAGTGCCAAGGCATTGGCATAATGTAAAACATAGTCACCACCTTGGTAGGTATAATGCCGCGTTTCTGTACCCGCAGCATAGGCGCCTTGCGCTACACGCAAGCGTTCAACGACCTGACCATCTGGCAAATGCGTGGTACTACGAAAACCTAAAGTATTTTGGCTTTCATGCCCCCATAGCGTTCGGTCAAATTGGTAGTTAAATAAGGTAATGATATCGTCATAGTCAACATCGGTACTATACAAACCTTCTTGCAAATCCATCGGATAATGATGATAGGCCAGACCCAACTGTAAGCGATCACCTGTGTCCAAAGTCATATTGGTTTTATTCGCCAACCAAAGACTTCCCGGCTGCGGACGATTATTATTCAGCGAGATATTTTGGGCTACTGCTTGTTTTGGATTTTGTTCAATCTGTTGTTGGGTTAGACGTCCCGGCGTTTGGTGTTCAGTCTCTCGGTAACGCAGATAAAAACGTGTATCTAGGTTAGGGTTTATTTTATATCCCACATTGGCCGATAAACCTTTGCTCTGGCTTGAAGCATGATCTTGAAAACCGTCATCATCACTTTGCGTTAAGGAAAGATAATAGTCTAAGTCGCCAATTTGTTGTCCTGAATTGATTTCACTTTTTTGATAACCGTGGCTACCCATTTCATGGTGCACTGACAGTTTTGCTGCATTTTTTCCAGTTGGGCTAGCATAGTTAATTAGACCACCCAGGCTTAATGCACCACGTGTTAAACCATTAGCCCCCCGTAAAACCTCTATATGGTCTACCCACAGCGGCTCAAGCAGTTCATAAGGTGTTCCTCCTGGCCCTGTAAATGGCAAATCATCTAAGGTTACATACAACCCTGAAGCATGCGCCCCCGGTGCACGATTGATCCCCGAGCCACGTATCGACAGTTTCACCCCTTCATTTCCTGAAGATGCCGCGTATATCCCCGGTTGATTTTTAAATAAATCAGCATTTGTTCGCTTGGGTACATCTTGAATGTCTGCTGCAACGATCGCATTGGTTGCACCATTTACTTTAGTCAGTGCTTTTTTTATTTGATCATCCATTGAACTTTGTTCAACGTTAATGGTGATTTCAGGTAATACATTGCTATCTGCAACACTATATTGTGCCATTGCAGTAAGCATCATTAGGCTTAAAAGCTTAAGTGACGTGTTGTTATATTTGGAAAATTGAGGGACATCCATGATTGCGTCTTCTAAGTGAAACGAAATTGACGGCAAGGATTGTAGTGTGTTTTATCGTCATGTATGTATCAAAATATTTCAAAATTCATGATTTTTATCAATATCCTTCTTCGTATTTTTATATTCAAATGATTTGTTAAATGAAATAAAACAGATAATTATATTTTTTAGTCAAAAAATAAAAGTTTCTAAATAAGATAAAAGCCCTCAATCGATAAAGATCAAGGGCGTGTATGGATTGTGAGCACGTATTGAAAGATTGTCGGAAAGTCAGATGTCAAATCCTGAACATACTTCCAATCACGCTCTTGTTAAATTGATATTGAAATTTCCAAGGCAATTTGAATTAAACAATTCTCTGTAACGGCATTAGAAGTTATACATCGCGACTGCATTGATTCGGTTATCTTCACCCTTAGAACTGCCATTTGGCGCAGCACCAAAAGCTTCACGTTCACCATAGACATATTCCAGACCTAAACTAATCGGCTTAACAGGGCTGTAAAATACATTTGCCCATGCTTGCCACAAGTTTTTATTGGCCTTGGTTTTATCGACTAATGAGTTGACATAATCAGCATTATTATCTGCTTTCATATAACCATAGCCCAATGTTCCGCGCCATTGTGCTGAAATTTGTTGAGTTAAACCTACTGTAATCGAGTCAAATTCATTGGTGGCGATGATGTCTTTATCCGCATTGGTGACAAAGCCTTGGTTGGTCCATGACACAAAACTACTGTCGCCTTTGACATGGTAATAATCCGCCTTGAGCACTGTTTTATCCGTCAAATCTAGTTTTGCGCCCAGACCAAGCCCCCATGCGGTTTCTGTATCCGTATCCGTTTTCTTTTCAACACCCATCGCACGTGCGCTCAACGTCAGCGTATCTATCATTTTATAATTTAAACGCGCAGTTAATGCAGGCAAACGCATATTTGAGCTGTCATCTTTAGAATCTTCAGCTGCGAGCACGAGATTTGTCTCTGGACTAAATTTGTGACTATAGCGAACTTGCGGTGTACGTTTAACAGCACCACCGACATAGCCCAATGCATCAATGGTTTCAGGCATATAATCAGGTACAGCAAAGTTAGACCATGTTTGCCCCACCAACCAATCACCATAGGTCAAATAGGCATGACGAATCCGCAGTCCATCATTTGCGCCCAAAAAGTCGACTTCAATTTTACCGCCTACATCGCCCACTTGAGTCGGCGTTTTAAAGTCTAGGCCTAAACGTGTGGCAGCAAGTGTTGCTTTTAAACGATCTGAACTTTCAGCATTCCCTTCTAGCGGAACACTATTCATTTGGTTATACAGGCGAGATAAGCTGCCGCCTTCTGCCTGATAAGATGCATCTGCTCGCACATTGCCATACAAGCTAAACTCAGCACCCGATTTGGTATTTAAACTCAGGCTCGGTGTTTGAGTCGGTTTTTGATTCTGCGCAGCAACTACAGACCCTTGTTTTACGTCTTTGATTTCACTCGACAAAGTGTTTTGCTGCTGAACATATTGCTGCATCATGGCTTTTAATGCTTTGACTTCATCACGCAACTGTTCAACTTCAGCTTCGCTGACTGCCGCATGTGTCCACATGGGGAACGCGACTGCACAAGCTAGTATCATCGGTTTAATTTTAAAGGTTTTTTTGACTAAATTTAGCTTTTGAGTTTTCATCCTGACCTCGATTTGGGCGATGCCCTTTCCTTATTTTTTGTCACAATTCCCACTAGCCCTCATGCTGTGCATCAGGCCTGGAAACTAAAATTTTGGGGTAATGTTAAATCTTTAAATACCGGCTTAATTCGCTGGATTTTTAATGGCTTGTGTATTGATCTTTCGTGATTGACCTTGAGTAGATGCCTCTACTGACGCTTGTAAATTCACCATAAAGATCGCTAATGCAGCTACGACACCCGGAATGGCAATCACCAAGAAGTTCATTTGATGCGGCAAATTCATGGTTAACAGCGCACCAGTAAGTACCGGTCCAACGATTGCACCAATTCGTCCAATCCCCGATGCCCAGCCCATACCTGTAGAACGTACCGTGGTTGGATAGTATTGTGCGACAAAGGTATAAAGTAGGATTTGCGAACCGATGGTAGCTGCGCCTGCTACAGCAATTAAGGTATACAGAACCATTTGCGGACTGTTAAAGCCCAGTAAGATTAAAACCAAAGCGCCACACATGAACATGATGCTCAGTACTTTTTTGATATGGAAGCGGTCAGCCAAAGCACCACCACCAATAGCACCTACCATTCCACCAATATTCAGTGCAAAGAGGAAAATCATACTTGCACCAAGCGAATAGCCGGCTTGAATCATCAATTTTGGTAACCAACTTCCAAGTGCATAAACCATTAGTAAGCACATGAAAAATGCAATCCAGAACATAAACGTACTGAAACTACGGCCTTGTTGAAATAATGCTTTTAACGGAGCTTTGTCTTCTTCAGAAACCTCATTGAGTACAAATTGCGTATCTGTTGTGAGGACTTGTTCAGGGGCAATTTTTGAGACAATCGTTCGAGTCGTATCTGTTTGATGCTTTGAGGTTAAATACATCAATGACTCAGGGAGGAATTTCCAAATTAAAGGCAGTGCAAGACATGGAATAATCGCAATATAAAACATGATTTTCCAGCCATATACAGGCACTAACCAAGCACCCAATAACGCTGAAGCCATACCACCTATGGCATAACCACTAAACATTAGTGCAACTAAGGTACTGCGTATACGTTTTGGCGCGTATTCTGTCATTAATGCGACAACGTTCGGCATAACGCCACCGATGCCTAGACCGGCAAGAAAGCGTAAAATACCAAACTCAACGGGAGTACTTGCAAAAGCGCCGCAGAAGGTAAAACCACTAAAGATACCGACACAGATCATAATGGTTTTTTTGCGACCAATTTTATCGGACAGTGTGCCAAAACACATGGCACCAAACATCATGCCAAATAAAGCCGTACTTGCCAGTAAGCCGGCTTGTACCGCAGATAAGGACCATTCTTGCATCAACAACGGTAAGGCAACGCCATAGATCACCAAGTCATAACCGTCAAAAATAATAATCAAAAGACACCAAATCAAAACACCCCAATGAAATGGCGTAAATTTGGCTTCATCAACCAAGGTATTAATATTAATTTTCTGGTTTTGCATAGCCCACCTCCTAATTGTGAAGCTTGTAAAATTCGCTTTTCACAATGAATAAGTCGGTGCTTAATGTCCAAAACCGATTAGGCATGTTTGTATACCTAAAAAGTTGAATACAAATTAATCCCTTGATTCCGCTTTATTTAAATAGATCATTTCATATGTGCAGTTCATCTGAACGTCTAGCGACAGCATACTCAAAACACAGCACGATCATATGGAATCGCTTCTAAATCATACACTTGATAAACACTATCAAATAAACCACGAATATCTTCGCTTTCATCCATATTACGCACAGCCATAAATACAGGGCTGATCGCGGCTTCATCTAAGATAGGAACAAAGGTTAAATGTGTTAATTGCACACTTTGGGCACTCATTGGGGTGATACAAACCCCTTCATTGGCTGCAACAAAGCCCAGTGCCAGTTGTAATTCACGTACTTCACGTACTTTTTTAGGTTCCAAACCATACTCTGAAAATATGCCACGCACTTGGGTCGAAAAGTTTGGTTTGTTGTGATTTGGGTAAAAAATCAATTGCTGATCGATCAGATCTGCAAGATATACTCCTTCCTTTTTTTGTGCCAAAGGATGACTAGCATGTAAGGCTACCACTAAGCGTTCTTCACGCAGTAAAACTCGTTTAATCGCGGGGTCTGAAATACGCAAACGCCCAAAGCCGACATCTATACGACCTTCTTTTAATGCTTTGATTTGTTCAGTGGTGGCCATTTCCTCCATTTCTATTTTTAAATGTGGGTGTTGTTGCTTAAATAAGTACAAAATATTCGAGAGTAAACCAAACAATAAAGAGCTCACAAAACCGATTGTCACTGTTCTTTCGGTCAAACCGATTCGTTTCGTCATCGATTTAATTTCTTCTGCATTAGACAAAAGTTTTAAAGCATGATGATAAAAAAATTGGCCTGCTTCTGTGGTCTTAAGCGGTCGGCTACCGCGTTCAAATAACTGAATTCCAAGCTCATGTTCCAAATTTTGAATCTGCCGACTCAAAGGTGGTTGAGCTATATATAGTTTTTCTGCCGCTTTGGTAAAACTCTGCTCTTCAACCACTGCGACAAAGTATCTTAAGTGTCTTAGTTCCATGGTTATCGATACCTATTAAGTATAATAAAATGCAAATTTGATCTTCGACGTGAAGATTTTATTCTTTTAAGGTATATCACATAGACAGGATTAAGCAAATTTAATCCCATCCAACAGATCAAAAACATCGTGCAGCGCATTACCTGAAAGAAGCTTCAGCCGCTACACGAAACAACTTAAAAAGTATTGTTAGACAACCAAACAAGGAACGTGGCAGCCAAAGACCTCTTTTATCGAGTGATAGCCACCCATACTTAAATGCATACTTAAGGAGATATAGTATGAACCGTCAAGAGATTGATGTTCTGGTTAAACAAATGAACGTAGATACAGCGACAGGGCCTGTTGACCAACGTGTACAGCAAGTTGTGGTCCGTTTATTGGGTGATTTATTCCAAGCGATTGAAGATCTAGATATTACTCAAACTGAACTATGGAAAGGTCTAGAGTATTTTACAGATGCAGGTCAAGCGAACGAATTAGGTCTTTTAGCCGCTGGTTTAGGTTTAGAGCACTACCTTGATTTACGTGCCGATGAAGCTGATGCGAAAGCAGGTATTACAGGTGGTACACCACGTACCATTGAAGGCCCTTTATATGTGGCTGGCGCACCTGAATCAGTGGGCTTTGCTCGTATGGATGATGGTACGGAAACCGATAAAATTCCAACACTGTTTATTGAAGGTACAGTAACAGATACCGAAGGCAACATCATTGAAGGCGCTAAAGTTGAAATTTGGCATGCCAACAGCCTAGGTAACTATTCTTTCTTTGATAAGTCTCAATCTGACTTTAACCTTCGCCGTACGATTCTTTCTGACCAAGACGGTAAATATGTTGCACAAACTACGATGCCCGTTGGTTATGGCTGCCCTCCAGAAGGTACAACTCAATTTGTTTTAGACAAATTAGGCCGTCATGGTAACCGTCCATCGCATGTACATTATTTTATCTCTGCACCAGGTTACCGCAAGCTAACCACTCAATTCAACATCGAAGGTGATAAATACCTTTGGGACGACTTTGCCTTTGCAACTCGTGATGGTCTGGTAGCAACTGCTGTTGATATCACAGACGAAGCTGAAATTGCGCGTCGTGGTCTAAACCAACCGTTTAAGCACATTAGCTTTAATGTTGAGTTAGTTAAAGAACAAGCCGCAGCACCAAATACTGAAGTTGATCGTCGACGAGCTAGCGCTTAATTACTCACTCAAAGGAAGCCGAGCTGTCTCATCCAAGTTTGACAACTCGGCGACTATCCCCTCATTGGACAGTCGGAGAATGGACATGCCACGTATTCCTGTAATTAACACCAGCCATCTAGATCGTATTGATGAACTTCTTGTCGATAATTTTGACACTGGTGAATTTAAACTGCACCGCTCAGTATTTACCGATCAAGCGTTGTTTGATCTTGAAATGAAATACATTTTTGAAGGTAACTGGGTATATTTGGCACATGAAAGCCAAATTCCAAATAACAATGATTATTACACGACTCATATCGGTCGCCAGCCCATTATCATTGCACGTAACCGTAATGGTGAATTGAATGCCATGATCAATGCCTGCTCACACCGTGGCGCACAGTTATGTCGTTATAAAAAAGGCAACAAAGCAACCTACACCTGTCCATTCCATGGTTGGACTTTTAATAACTCAGGTAAATTGCTCAAAGTTAAAGACCCTGCTGAAGCTGGTTATTCAGATTGCTTTAACCAAGATGGTTCACATGACTTGAAAAAAGTCGCGCGCTTTGAAAGTTATAAAGGCTTTTTATTTGGTAGCTTAAATCCTGATGTGCCAAGCCTTGAAGAATTCTTAGGTGAAACCACCAAAATTATCGACATGATCGAAGGTCAGTCGGAAAACGGTTTAGAAGTTTTACGTGGTTCATCTACCTATACCTATGAAGGTAACTGGAAACTGACAGCTGAAAATGGCGCAGATGGCTATCACGTATCAGCCGTGCATTGGAACTATGCAGCGACCACTCAGCACCGTAAAGAAGCACAAGCGGCAGATAATATTCGTGCCATGAGTGCGGGTTCTTGGGGCAAGCAAGGTGGTGGTTCTTATGGTTTTGACAGTGGTCACATGTTGTTGTGGACACAATGGGCTAACCCAGAAGACCGTCCAAACTTTAGCAAAGCCGATGAATATACCGAAAAATTTGGCGCGCCGATGTCGAAATGGATGATCGAACGTTCACGTAACCTATGTCTTTATCCAAACGTTTATTTGATGGATCAATTTGGTTCACAAATTCGAGTTTTACGCCCGATTTCTGTCAATAAAACTGAAGTCACCATTTACTGTATCGCCCCTGTCGGTGAAGAGCCAGAAGCACGTACACGTCGTATTCGTCAATATGAAGACTTCTTTAATGCTTCAGGCATGGCAACACCTGACGATTTAGAAGAATTCCGTGCCTGCCAAGCAGGTTATGCAGGGATTGAACTGGAATGGAACGACATGTGCCGTGGTTCAAAACACTGGATTCATGGACCGGATGATGCAGCCAATGAAATTGGATTAAAACCACTATTAAGTGGCATCAAAACCGAAGATGAAGGTCTTTACCTTGCTCAGCATCAATATTGGTTAAAAACCATGAAACATGCCATCGCTGAAGAAAAAGAATTGGCACAACAAGTCGCAAATGAACAAGGAGATGTCGCATGAATGCAACTGCACATTTAGACAGCGTAAGCATTGAAGCTGTATCTCAGTTCCTCTACCGTGAAGCGCGTTTTTTAGATGATGAACAGTGGGATGAATGGCTAGCGTGCTATGCCCCAACTGCATCATTTTGGATGCCAGCTTGGGATGACGACGACCGCCTAACGGAAGATCCACAGTCTGAGATTTCTTTGATTTATTATCCAGACCGTCAAGGTTTAGAAGACCGTGTCTTCCGCATTAAAACTGAGCGTTCATCTGCCACGATGCCGGATACACGAACTAGCCACAACATTAATAACGTCGAGATTATTGAACGTGATGGCGACAAAGTCACGGTGCGTTTTAACTGGAACACCTTAAGTTTCCGCTACAAAACCAACTATAGCTACTTTGGCATGTCACGTTATGAAATTGATTTTTCAGGCGAGCAGCCAAAAATCCTCAGTAAATATGTTGTTCTTAAAAACGATTATATCAACCAAGTTATTGATATTTATCACCTATAAAAGCTTATTTCACTAAGCAAGGTTTAACTTTCAGCCAGAAGGATATTTGGCTGAAAGGACACGTTATACCAGATTTTCAAAAGGATATTCAGCCATGTCAAACCATAATGTTGCACTTCAATTTGAAGATGGCGTTACTCGTTTTATTAGTGTTGCTCAAGGTGAAACCCTATCCGACGCAGCCTATCGTCAAAAAATCAATATCCCTCTAGATTGCCGTGATGGCGCATGCGGGACATGCCGTGCATTTTGTGAGTCGGGTACTTACGACATGCCTGAAGAATCTTATATCGAAGACGCTTTAACCCCCGAAGAAGCAGAGCAAGGTTATATTTTAGCTTGCCAATGTCGTCCTAGTTCAGATGCGGTTTTCCAAATCAGTGCATCATCTGACGTGTGTAAAACTGAAATTCATGAGTTTCAAGGTACATTGTCTCGTGTTGAAAATATGTCGGATTCTACGATTACCTTTGATATTCAACTGGATGAAGGTCAACCTGACATTAACTTCTTGGCAGGTCAATACGTCAATGTCGGCATTCCGGGGACTGAAGAAACTCGTTCGTATTCGTTTAGTTCAAAGCCGGGCAATCGTTTAACAGGCTTCGTGGTTCGTAATGTCCCTGAAGGCAAAATGAGTACTTTCCTGAGTGCCGATGCGAAAGCCGGCGACAAAATGACCTTCAAAGGACCTTTTGGTAGTTTTTATCTACGTAATGTTGTCCGTCCTGTGGTCATGCTTGCAGGTGGTACAGGTATTGCGCCGTTTATGTCCATGCTACAAGTGCTTGAAGAAAAAGGGTCTGAGCAACCTGTTCGTCTTGTATTTGGCGTAACCAATGACTTTGACATCGTAGCTAAAGACAAACTCGATGAATTACAAAGCAAACTCCCATGGTTCGAATACCGTACTGTGGTCGCTCACCCTGAGTCACAGCATGAACGTAAAGGCTATGTGACCAGTCATGTTGAAAAAGATTGGTTAAACAATGGCGATGTAGATATTTACCTCTGTGGTCCTGTGCCGATGGTCGAAGCGGTACGTGGCTGGTTAGATACCGAAGGCGTTAAACCTGCAAACTTCTTGTTTGAAAAATTCTCAGCGAATTAAGGGAGAATAGTTTAATGTCAGAACAAGCCAGATTTAACAATAAAGTTGTCATCGTAACCGGTGCCGCTCAAGGTATCGGTCGTGGAGTAGCACTACAAGTGGCTCGAGAAGGCGCTCAAGTGGTATTGGCAGATCTCTCAGATTTTGTTGAAGATACGCTGAACGATATTCAAGCCCACAATGGCGATGCCATTATTGTTAAAGCCAACCTTGAAACATTTGCAGGCGCTCAATCAGTTGCTGCTCAAGCCATTGAAAAATATGGCCGAATTGATATTTTAATCAATAACGTTGGCGGTGCGATTTGGATGAAGCCCTTCCAAGAATTTTCAGAAGAAGAAATCATTAAGGAAGTTAATCGTTCATTATTTCCAACCCTCTGGTGCTGCCGAGCCGTGTTACCTGAAATGATTCAAAATCAGCAAGGGACAATTGTAAATGTATCTTCTATTGCAACCCGTGGTATTAACCGTGTGCCATATTCAGCGTCAAAAGGTGGGGTTAATGGCTTAACCGCTGCTCTCGCTTTTGAACATGCCAAAGATGGTATTCGAGTCAATGCCGTAGCCACAGGTGGCACAGAAGCCCCACCACGAAAAGTACCAAGAAATACCAATCCATTGTCAGATCATGAAAAACAATGGATGCAAGACGTGGTCGATCAAACCATTGACCGTACATTCTTAGGACGCTATGGCACAATTCAGGAACAAGTGAATGCCATCTTATTTTTGGCATCCGATGATTCATCTTATATGACAGGAACAGTCGTCCCTGTTGGTGGTGGAGATCAAGGTTAAACGCTATACCGTCATTGGTTTAATTCAACAGGCTCATTGACATAGTCGCATGGAGGCAAAAGCGATGGCACCCCTGTTAAAAACATTAAAAGAAGATTGGTCGATCTCAGCGACGGTTGCAGGATTTTTAGCCGTGCTGATTTCATATTCAGGCCCACTGATTATTTTTTTCCAAGCCGCACAAAAAGCTCAAGTTTCCCCAGCCATGATGATTTCATGGATTTGGGGGATTTCTATTGGTGCTGCGCTGGCGGGTATTTATCTCTCTATTAAATATAAAACCCCGGTGATTACCGCGTGGTCAGCGCCCGGTACAGCCCTTTTAGTCACCCTATTTCCGAATATTTCATTGAATGAAGCCATAGCAGCTTATATCACGTCCGCTATTGTTATTTTCTTGATTGGCATCACTGGCTATTTTGACAAACTCTTAAAATGGATTCCTCAAGATGTCGCTGCGGGAATGATGGCAGGTATTTTATTTCAGTTTGGACTTGGACTGTTCACTGCGACAGATAGTATGCCGATCATTGTCTTTGGCATGTTATTGGTCTTTCTGATTTCTAAAAGACTATCGCCACGCTACGCGATGATTTGGGTCTTACTGACTGGTGTCATCCTGAGTTTTACATTAGGAAAAATTAATCCTGTTGATGTGAATTTTCAACTCGCTATACCGCAGTTTATTGCCCCAATTTGGACTTGGAACTCGACTTTAAATTTGGCGATTCCCTTAATCTTAGTCAGTCTGAGTGGTCAATTTCTTCCGGGGATGGCGATCATGAAACTCAGTGGATATGACACGCCAGCTAAGCCCATTATTACAGCGACCAGTATTGCCTCGCTCGTTGTCGCATGTGTCGGAGGCATTACTATTGTTTTAGCGTCTATCACCGCAGCCATGTGTATGGGCAAAGATGCACATGAACTAAAAGAAAAACGTTATATAGCCGGTATTGCCAATGGTATTTTTTATATTTTAGGCGGCTTATTTGCAGGCAGCATTGTCATGTTATTTAGCCTATTACCTAAAGAGTTGGTCGCTGCACTTGCAGGTCTAGCGTTATTAGGTGCGATTGGAACAAACATGTCCGTTGCAATGAAAAATGAGGCCAACCGTGATGCGGCGCTAATCACTTTTTTAGCGACAGCCTCAGGTATGCATTTTTTAGGGCTAAGCTCAGTATTTTGGGGGATTTGTATCGGTGTCGCTGCACATGTCATTTTGACCAAACGAGTAGCCACACAAGCGCCGATGACAACGGCTCAAGATTCTAAAAGTTCATAATATTCAAAAGCATTACTACTACAAAGAAGATGGGAAAATTACATCTTCTTTGTTTAATCGAAAACTCAATTTTTTGATTTTCTTGTCATTTAAACTTAAAAATTCAATATTCGAAATTAAGAGCTCTATAGGATAAAAAAGGGATCATGTTGCATCATCCCTTTTTTACTTATCTTTGAATTATTTACGTTTTTTCTTACCACTAAGTAGATCTATGGCTTGGGCATAACGTGTAGGTGCAATTCGCTGAATTAAATCAATAATTTTGGCATCATTACCAATTAAAACTCGACGTTTATTCTGCTTTACCGCATCTAAAATGACTTTTGCTGCGACTTCAGGCGGTGTTTTTAGCACTTTATTAAATGCTTTGGTTGCCCTATCTGGGTTCATCCCTAACGCACGAATACTGTCACTCATACGCGCGCTATTTGCAATATTGGTTCGAATCCCACCCGGATGCACGCAAGTTGCGCTGACTCCAGCATTTTCCAAGTCTAATTCTTGGCGTAAAGATTCAGTAAAACCTCGTACCGCAAACTTCGTTGCATTATAGGCACTTTGAGTCGGTTGAGCCGTCAAACCAAATAAGCTGGAAATATTAACTATATGTCCATCGCCACTTTGTTTTAAATACGGTAAAAATGCTTTTGTCCCATATACCACGCCCCAGAAATTAATATTCATAATCCACTCAATTTCATCATAATGCATACCTTCTACAGTACTGGCTAACGCGACACCTGCATTATTAAAGATCAAATTGATCTGGCCAAATTCAGCTTGGGTTGCAGCCGCCCATTGCTCGACAGCGGCACGATCAGATACATCTAACTGGGTCTGAGTTATTTTCACACCGGTGTGCTTAATCATTTCAGCCGTTTGTGCAAGGCCGTCGAGGTTGCGATCACTTAATGCTAGATGCGCACCTGATTGAGCCAGTTGAATGGCTAATTGCTGTCCAATACCTGAACCTGCTCCAGTAATGGCTGCGACTTTGTTGTTAAAATTTTTCATCGTTATTCCTATACACACTTAATCTCGTTCAGTGAACAAGCTGCATTTTCATATTATTCATAACACAAGCTTAACGAGAACTGATCTATGAATGAAATGATTTTATTTAATTGTAAAATATGAATGCTATACATAGCTCTTTAGCGTTATTGCTTCAAATCAAATTAATGTAATTCAACATGATTAGAGCAAAAATTGAAAACTTAAATGAGCCTTTTAGCTCCGGCTTTTTTTGGGATTGTAGCTCTAAATTTTTCAGCTCAAACAGCGTTTGATATTTATAAAAGTGATACAAATCCCAAATGTTATAAACAAAGCTCAACATTTATTCTATTTTTCTACACGATCCAGATTCTACATATTCAAAATCAGTATATAAAATCCACAATATATACTTATTTTTTTGTGAATATAGCCCTTGAAGACAACAAGGCTGATGCTTTGTAATTTTCCAAGTCTTGTGTATCCACCCTTTGGAAGATCAGGGATGCACATCTCTTACTATGTTCAATAGAGGTTCTAAAATGATAAAAACAACTCTTAGCCTAATCGGTTTGTCACTGGTGTCTAGCTTAGCTTTGGCTGCTGATCCATTGCATGGTACTAAATGGAAAACCATCGATGACCAAACCAAAAAACCTTTATCTGTAGTTCAATTTAATGAAACATCAAAGGGCGTTTTATCTGCAAAAATCGTGGATGTACTCACCCCGGGTGAAGCAGAAAACTGCCAAAAATGTGTAGGTAAATTCCACAATAAACCACTACTCGGTGTGCAAATCGTGAATGGTTTGAAAAATACCGGTAAAAATACCTATGACGGCGGTAAAATTACTGACCCGAAAAATGGTAAAACCTATAGTTTCAATGCCAAAATGTCGAATGACGGCAAGACCTTGAATGGTCGTGGCTATATTGGTGTATCTGCGCTTGGACGCAGCCAAACATGGATACGTGTAAACTAATCCTTTATGTACAAAGTCAAAAGCGGCTCGATTGAGTCGCTTTTTTTGTATGAAAACCAAGAATGAAATTATTCGAAAATAAAAATTAAACGGTATAACGTTTGCTTAGCCCCCATTCGGCTAATATTCGACGATAGGTTGTCGATGAGCGATCTGCTTCGAAATGCGCCTCCATACTGATATCCAGTGGCAATTCCTCAGGTTTTTGACTTTCCACCATGTCCTGATCTTCAGCAAAAATTTGTGCATTAAAATCATAGACCGCTTGTAAATCGCCTGTGGTATCAAAATTTCGAGTTAAAGGCACAAATAAACGGGTTTTATTATGCGATACAGGACAACAGGCATTTAATATTTTCAATACCCCATTTTCAGGAAAATCGATGGTTAAAATTGCAGAAAATGGCGGATAGACATCAAACGTTCTTTTCCATAAAAAGTCTTCTGGCGCTAAATGTTGTAAGCCATGCGGATAATTACTCACATCACTGAGATATTCTGTATGTAGTCCATAGTCCGTACGTACTGTCGAATATTTTTGCACTTTAGGGTTTTCACGATCTGCAAAGCTCTCATGATGCACCCATGCGAAATGTGCAACATCAATAAAACCTTCGAGCTGACGCCCACTTGAACCATCAATATCTACATAAGGTGGCAATATAGATTGGTGCTGCTCTGTATCCCACGTGTCTAAATCTGGAAAATTGGCCGTAGATTCATCGCGGTTAAATAAACTGGTCCACACCAATCCATATTTCAATACGACTGGAAATTTAGTTAATGAAAAACGCTCTGAAATTTGTGTCAGCTCAGGCTGTGCAGGAATTTTTACACACTTTCCTGCACCGTTATAATGTAGACCATGATATGGACAAATAATATCTTCACCCTTGACCCAGCCTTTGGTTAATGGCACCCCACGATGTGGACAGATATCACGAACCAAATGAATTTTTCCACTTTCAGTTTGATACAACGCCATTTTTACATCGAGTAATTGCACTTGTTGCGGTTCAATCGAAACATCTTCTACACATGCAACGGGATACCAATGCTGCGCCAAAATATTCCAGTCGTTAGCATCAAATGTACTGCACTGAGGTTGGGTAAATAAATTGAGTACGGCTTTGTTGCATAAAGGCTTTAAAGATAGAGTTTCCCTAAGTAACTCAAATTTAAGTGACAACTTGGGTATGAGGGCGACCTAATTCTGTGAATTTGTTCAAAACTGCTACACGTGCATGAATCTCATTCACCTGACTAGGAAAACTCCTTGCTGTTAATTTATCGCCCAATAATTTGATGCAATGCATCTTGGTTTCAACCAAACTTCGATGATGGTAGCCTGACCATTTTTTCCATAGCGTCCTACCTAGATGTTTAACAGTACGAAGTAATTCATTTCGCTCTAGCGAGCTGGTCTTTTTATCTTTCCATGGCTTCGCATTTTTTCTAGGTGGAATCACCGCATGTGCATCTCGATCTGAAATGACTTGTCGGCAGAGCTTTGTGTCATATGCGCCATCAGTATAGACCGAATCAATTCGTTCATCCAAGGGAATTTGAGAAAGTAAATCATCGAGTACTTGCGAATCGCTCACATTATTTGTAGTAAGCTGTACTGCACGTATTTGAAGGGTTTCAGCATCTATAGCAATATGAAGCTTGCGCCATTGACGACGATATTCAGGTCCATGTTTCTTACGTTTCCATTCACCTTCACCTAGAAATCTCAAGCCAGTGGAGTCTACGAGTAGATGTAGCCCATCACTACTTTTTTGATAGCTAATCGCAATATCAATATGCTTTTGTCTACGACAAAGGGTGGAGTAATCCGGAGCTGTCCAATCTAATCCCCAAAGCTTAATCAGGCTTTGAACAAAACCTGAAACCATGCGTAAAGAGAGTCGAAATAGGGATTTAATCATTAGGCAACATTGGATTGCTATATCAGAATAGGTTTGATTTCGACCTTGTTTGCCCTTTGCTTGTGCATACCACTGAGTTTTTGAATCAAACCAAATGGCAATATTTCCACGATTAATAAGTGCGCGGTTGTATGTAGACCAATTGAGAGTACGGTAAATTTTAGGTGTGGGCTTATTCATTTGAAAATTATATTGTGGAATAAGCCCTTAACGATAGGTTTGTGCAACAAAGCCAAAGTAATCCTTAAACTTCCTCCGTCAAAGAAAATAAACTTTCTTAAAAGAGTCATTTAATGAATTATCGCTTTTAGCTGTTATTTTTCAATACGTTTAAAAGTTACTTCAGCTAAATTTAAAGTAGATGTTGTACATCCAATATGCAATTGTCATTCAAATATTTTTCAGCACAATTTTAAAATATATGTGAGGCATAAATGCTGAATGAATTCAGAAAACATAAAAATCCCCCACGTTTGGAGGATTTTTTACTTTATTTATTGAATAGCCATTATTTTTAATACACATCACGGCGGTAACGACCTGCTTTACGCAGTGTATGCAGTTGTTCAATGCCCAGTATCTCTTGCAAAGTGGCATCTACCGCTTTGGCCATATTCAAACTGCCGCAGATATAGAGACAAGCCCCTTGCTCTAGCCAATCAAACAATTCAGCTTTTTTTACAACTAGGACATCTTGCACATACTTTTCAGCAAATCCATCACGAGAAAATACCCGATCGATTTCTGAAATTTTACCTTGGTTTTGTAATTCATGCAGTTCATCAGCAAAAATTGCATCGAAATCTTGTTAATGCTCACCATAAATTAACCAGTTTTGATAGTGCTCTGTTGCGACACGTTGCTTAAGATGTGAAAGCAAACCCGCCATTCCTGAGCCATTGCCAATCATAATTGCTGACTTAACGCCCTCTGCTAAGTGAAAATTTGGATTCGCACGAATATAGGCATGAATATATTGTCCAAGTTTTAAATCGTGCGTTAATAAGCCAGAACCTAAACCTAGTTCATCGCCATGCTGCTCTTGACGTACAACGAGCTCTAAATATTTTTAATTAAATAGAGTTTGATAATTTCACGCTTAGACTAAACAACTAAAGAAAGATTATAATTAAAGCTTAGAATTCATTCGCCATTTGCGAAATCTTCGAGCAATCATGTCCAAAAATCTTGCAACGCTGATTGGATTCAGTGCAATCTTACAATGGTCTTCTATTGTTGGTTTACTTAAGAAAATTAGTTTCAGTATTGGCCCTGATCTTGCAGTGCTCTTTATGTATACATTGAGTGCAATTATTCTATTGCTCTTATTTAAAATTCCAAACCTTAAACTGGTTCCGCGCCAATTTTTGATATACGCCACTATTCTATTTGTGATTTATGAGTTGTGTTTTTCGTATGCCATTGCTTTGGCTCAAACTGCTCAACAAGCGATTGAAATCAGTTTAGTCAATTATTTATGGCCGAGTCTGACAATTGCCGCGTTAATCTTATTTAAAGAATTAAAATTTAACTTTTTCGTAATCATTGGTTTAGCCATTTGTTTGGGTGGCATCATTTTGATCCAAACGGGTAATGGAAGTTTTAACTGGTCTACAGTCTTTACGAACATTCAGTCTAATCCATTAAGCTATTTTCTTGCTTTTATGGGAGCGAGTTTATGGTCACTCTACTGTGTGATTACACGTAAATACAGTCTTGGACATAACCCTATTTCATTCTTTTTCGTCGTGATCACGATTATGCTATGGCTAAAAATGTTGATATTTCACGGTATTCCGCGAATGCCTGCCGTAGACTTACATACCGGTATGTATATGTTGATCGTGTCCATCGTGACTGCTTTGGGTTATGCAGCGTGGAATGTAGGTATTATAAAAGGCAATATTACGATATTGGTAACTTTATCGTATTTTAGTCCGATTTTTTCTTCGGTTATTTCAATGTTTATATTACAGACACCACTGAGTTTAAGTTTTTGGCATGGTGCCATTTTGGTGACATTAGGTTCGCTGGTATGTTGGATTTCAACCAGTTGGCCACAAATTAAAGCCAGATTAATGCAATTGCGCCATGAATAATAAGAAGCAGTCACTTGGCTCATTTATCTTAAACTGAATAGCAAAACCGCGATTAGGCACAGCATATGAAGTAACTGTGTTGGTGCAAAATATAGAAAATATTTCCAGCCACCTGTGAGAAATGCATTCACACATTTTGAAATCGCATGGGCTGATAATCCAATCACCACAGCATAAACCAATGTTAAATTGTCGATATTACCTTGCATCACCACGGTTGCCATAGCTGCATGGACTTCAAAGAGTGATGCTAATAATGTCCCTAAAATTAAGCCTTTATCACCTAAAGCGAGATTTAATCCATAAACAAGTGCTTGGATTAAAGTAAGCGTGATGGCAATGATTGCCGCCTGTTTTAAGCTAAACATTCGACTATCAGTATTTTCTAACGGCACTGTTTCATTCGCCTCTACACGAAGCATTTCAGGTTCTGACTCTTTATTATGCTGAACTTGAGATGAGCCATAAATCAGATATAACGCAGTAAGGACCAATATCAAGATGCCGACGATACTTGGTATAACTAATATTTTAAACCAAGCAAAACTCACCCCAAGGACAATGATCAAAAGTTGAACCAATGTCGCAACACATGAAAAAAGTCCTGCCCCTGCATTACTTTTGGCACTGGCTTTTCCTGCTCGCACTTCCATGCCTAAGCTTGCGATTGTTGCTGTGCTCGACACAAAACCTGATGCCAAGGCCGATAAGATAATCGCTTTATCAGAAGATAGAAGCCGCTTGGCGATGTGCGCTAATGACTGCACCACCAAGATCAATATCAGTAATTTTAAAATCACATAGGGATTTAATACTGAACCCCAATAGGCTTGATTCGGCGTTAAAGGTAAGGCAATTAGGATCAATGCCAGTAAAAAGACTCCATCTCTTAACTCATAGTCTTTGATCCAATGCGCTGCAAAATGATGTAAGCCTTTTTTTCCAACTAGTATGAGGGTCAGCACCACAGCCAAACACGCAGCCAATGGAATATTAAATACACAAGCAGCGCCGATTAAATAGGTCATAACAAAAGCAAGTTCTGTGGTTGTGCCAATATCTTGTTTTTGCTGGCTTAATCCATAATAGCTAAACATACTGACGACAATTGCACCGATTACACCAACAGCTAAATGGATTAAAAAACACAATGCTCCAAACAGCGCACAAATGGTAAATGAGCGTAAACCGGCAAAGCTCTGTTCACTGTCCAAATTGTTGTTACGTTGACGCTCCAAACCGATGAGTAGTCCACAGCCTAAAGCCGAAGCTAAAATCGTTAACAATGCTGGGAAGGATAATGTTTGTATGAGTATTTCCAAATTTAAGCCCTCCCATCAATACATTGTTTATTTTGGCAATATAAATAAAAAATAATAAAAAAATTTAACGCTAAAATTTGAAAAAAACATATAAATTGAACAACTTGAGCATTTTCAATCATGTTCAAAGTTTAGTCATACTTTAAATCATAAACAATTCCATGATAAATATCCTAGTGGACATCAAATATTTCTCATCTTTTAATTAAAAAAAATATTCGAAAATCTGACTTAAATTCGGACTTTTTTTACCTTCATGTCTGTTTAAAGCACACATTAAGCCCAAATCACCATAATGGCCGCAATCACCACTAAGGCTAAGCCCCAATGATCAGTTCTTGCGAGTTTTTCCTTAAAGAAATATGCAGAGATTAAGAGGCTAAATAATATTTCGATTTGACCTAGGGTTTTGACAATCGCAACCGTTTGCATGCTCATGGCAGTAAACCAACCCAAGGACGCTAGAAAGCTACAGACACTAACACGAAAGGTCAGACCGACTCTCTCCCACATGGCAATGAGCGTTTTGCGGCTAAATAGACTGAGGTACAGCAGCATAATCACACATTGAAAGCCAATTACACTCAACAGTACCCACGCCGCACGATGCAAAGTCGGTAAATCACTTAGCTCTAAACTGGCTTCACGAACCAATAAAGAGGTAATAGCAAAACTTAATCCACTCCCTACACCAATGCATAACGTTGGCAGAGATAATTTTTGTCGTTGAGAACCTTTGCTTAAAAGAAAAACGGCAACACCACCAACCAAAACACCAATCCAACCAAATAAACTTAAATGTTCACTTAAGAAAATCACCCCAACAATGGCCGCAAATATGGCTTCACTTTTCGCTAAACCGACGCCGATGGCATAATTCTTTTGTTTAAAAAGCAAGACCATTAAAATCGTCGCTAAAATTTGACTTAGTCCTGCAATCACCACATAGACCCAAAACATAGGTGTAAATGTGGTTACCTGACTCACAGGCTGTTGTTGGTACAGCACAAATAAATAAATGCAGGCAAATGGGAGTCCAAAAATAAACCGAGCAAGGGTGACACCATACACATCAACAGTGGTACTGAGTTGCTTTTGAAATGCATTGCGCCATGACTGCATAAAAGCAGCCATTAAAGTGAATAAGATCCAAACTGGAAACATAAGAAAGGTGGTTTAACGGTGGATGCCTCATCAATTTACGCTTTTATTGAATTGAATGCGACCCAACACGGCTAGATTATTCATTGAACTTGGTTATGGATTCATTGAAAAAATTTTATTTAAAAACCTCATATTAAGAATATGGTATTTATCAAAATTTAAGTTTTTATAAAAAAACGCAAAGGCATGTCACCTTTGCGTTTTGCTCTTTACCAATATAGTTAGTAACTTACATTAGATTTCTTTCATAAGTCATTTTTCACTCAGCTCTAAGTTATAAATTCCAGCGATTAAATTGAATCTCAAACCAAGCCTTTTACCTCTATTTCGATAACGCTCAGCAAGGATTTTGAAGGTTTTCAGGCTGCCAAATACATGCTCAATTCCGATTCTTCTTTTATTGATTTCATGATTATAGATTTTCAATTCAGGATCCAATTTACAGTGTCTTTTGGCTTTTAATGGCAACAGGCTATTTGGATACACTGTATAAATTCCCTGATAACCCTTATCCGCAAGGATAAATGCACCTGCAGGAATCTGATTCAAGTTACGTTTGAAGAGTTCGAAATCATGTACGGCACCACGACTCGTACAT
>NZ_VPCH01000029.1:0-45674 GCF_013418285.1 Acinetobacter sp. YH12152 | reverse complement strand
ACTCACCCGTCCGCCGCTAGAAATCGGTAGCAAGCTACCTATTCCCGCTCGACTTGCATGTGTTAAGCCTGCCGCCAGCGTTCAATCTGAGCCATGATCAAACTCTTCAGTTTAAAATCAATAGTACATATAGTGTACCAATCTTGGCTCATCAATTACTGACAAAAATTTGCTCAAATAAACTTCGAGTAATTTCTACCATTAATCAATGAAAATAATTTCGATCGATCAATCAGTAAAAATCCACACAAGTTGTTCTTCATAATCTCTTAATGATCTTCTTAATGCTTCGTCAGCAAATAAGAAAACAACATCAAACAACTCAAAACCTTATGTTTATAGCTGTCTGCGTTGGTATGCAGCGTATTCTATAGAGTTTCAAAACAAACACAAGCCCCTATCATAGAAATTTCTACGATATTGCGCTTGAATGTATATTTTTTAAACTAAAAGCAATTTATTGCTTATTTAAAAATCAATATATCCGTATATTTTGCTTTATGAAAGACGAATTTTATAATTCTTGGTGATTTTTATATTCTTCAATCTAAAAAGCCCGTAATTCAACGGACTTTTCAAATAACGCGGATTTCAAGAAAACTAATAAAGTTACGAAAGTAACTTTAGTTTGCTTGCTCAGCCAACCAACTCATGAATTTTTGTCGTTCAGCTTTACTAGCCTTCTGCCAAAGCTGAATTAATTGTTGATCTACTCCATTTTGATGAACAGCTATATTTTTTGGAGCAGCTACAGGAACGGCTACGTTCGTTGGCTTTACTGTTACGGATTGTGCATAAACAGGTGCCGGTTGATTTTCTGGCACAGCTTCTTTCTTCGTAAAATCTACGGCATTACCCAATACACCATTGGAGAAAATCGATTTTTGTTCTTTCTTTGCCCCAGCTTGCTGCACAAGTAATTGATTAGATTTGTCATACAACCCAAATATTGGTTGGTCTTTATATTTTTGCGCAGCATCAAAATCTCTTGGTGCATTGACTAGACCTAAACGGTACTCTTGACCATCAATCAGTGCTGGAGTGCGAATAGCAGCAACTCCTGATTTTAATATATCGTGCGAATTATCAGCATGTTGAAAAAATTCGCTATAACGTACAGTTAATACGTTTTCACCTGCATCTAGCTTATATTTCTCTGTAGATCGAAATAAACCACCTGTAACTTCTTGATCATTAACTGCAACTATTTTGATTTCTTCCGGAACAGTCAAAGTTACAGCTGCAAATCCGGCACTACTTAACATCAGCGCTGCAGCAGCAACAGTTAATCTTAAAGTCATCATTATCACTCTTTATCAATTATTTAGTTTCGAATGCACTATGCAATGCATATATGACAATCTTATGACATCTAACAATCACTGTATATTTTGTTTCAAGACATTATTTTGATATTCATTCAAGAATTTTGCATATAAAAAAAGGATGCTCAAAGCATCCTTTTTAATTCATCACACCATCATTACTTGAATGTTTTGAATCGTTCTTCATCTGCAATAAAGGTTTTTTCACCTGCAGGTGCTTCAATCGAACCAAAAACAAGCTGTGCGCGTAGTTTCCATTGATCTGGCACATCAAATGCCGCAGCTGTTTCAGCATCAACAATTGGATTGTAATGTTGTAATGACGCACCAATATTTTTTTCAGCCAAAGCCGTCCAAGTAGCAAATTGAGCAATCGCTGTTGAGTGTTCAGACCATACTGGGAAATTATCTGCATAAAGTGCAAATTGTTCTTGGAGGGCTTTTACTACAGCCTGATCTTCATAAAATAATGCTGTACCAAAACCTGCTGCAAAACTATTAATCTTGCCATTGGTTCCTTCAAATGCATCTGCAGGTACAATTTTACGTAAAGTTTCACGTACGATATTCCAGAATTTTTGATGTGCATCACCAAACAGAATAACGACACGAGACGTTTGAGAGTTAAATGATGACGGACTTAAACGTACTGCATTTTTAATGGTTTGCTCAATTTCATCTTGCGATAAACTCACGTTATTACCAATAGAATAGATTGTGCGACGTTGTTCGATTTGATTCAAGAATGACATTACAAGACCTCTTTTTATTTTCAATTAGCTGACTAAGTTGAGATTTATAATAGGTGATGTTTTTAACAGTTGCATGACTATATTTACAACATTGTGTCTTATTTCTAGAACAATCAGTTGCAAGCATCTAAATACCTACAACCCACTTACATTCAAATATTGGTTCACAGTCTTTAGGACAGCAGAAATCAAAGCAACCTACAGAACATAGAAATTACTCATAAATTCTAAACTGATCTTGATCTTCTGGTTCTAAACGTTCAGGCGCTTGACCTTCAATTGAACCAAAGACCAACTGCGCACGTAGCAGCCATTGTTTTGAAATATTAAAGTGTTCGGCAACGGCATAATCAATGTGTGGATTATAGTGTTGTAAACATGCGCCTAAACCTGCATCTGCGATCGAAGTCCATACTGCGAATTGCGCCATGCCAGACGTTTGCTCCGACCACACTGGAAAATCTTCTGCACTTAATGGCACTTTCTTTTGTAATTGTTGAATCACAACTTGATCTTCATAGAAAAGTACAGTTCCCAGGCCAGCTGCACACTGATCTATTTTGAGCGCCACACCTTCAAAAATATAACTCGCAACATTCTTGCGTTGTACGTCTTTTACAATGTCCCAAAATTTTTGATGAGATTCGCCAAATAAAACTACAATACGTGTGCTTTGCGAATTATATGCAGATGGACAACTTCTTACGGATTCTTGAATCAGTTCCGCCAAATAAGCCTGACTGTAATGCACCTTCTTTCCAAGCTCGTAAATACTGCGACGTTTCTTTAATTGATCAACAAAGGACGCTTCTATTTCTTGGTCGGTATTTTTCTTTTTTAATTTAAAATCTTTAGTGATATCCGCAGTCAATACATGACCAATTTTATCGAGTAACGCCACCCTAAACACCCCAAAGCAATTTTTATATATAAACAACAATTCCTTACTTATTCTAAGGGTATATCAGGCTGAATTTTGATTATGATTTATTCACATGTTGCTTTTTAAATCAATCAGTAAGCTCAAAAACAAAAAACTCCGCATTTTGCGGAGTTTATGTGACATTTAACGCAATTTATTTATCAGTTTCAAATAATGCTGCGACAAATGATTTAGCTGAGAATGGACGTAAGTCATCAATTTTCTCACCTACACCAATAAAACGAATTGGCACATGGGTACGGCTTGCAATATTAAATAACACACCACCTTTCGCAGTACCATCCAGTTTAGTAATGGTTAGACCTGTAAGCCCTACTGCCTCATCAAACATTTCAACTTGGTTAATGGCATTTTGACCTGTACCTGCATCAACCACCAACATCACTTCATGTGGAGCTGTAGCGTCAATTTTTTGCATTACACGTTTTACTTTAGACAACTCTTGCATGAGGTGTCCTTTGTTATGTAAACGACCTGCGGTGTCTGCAATCAGCACGTCTACGCCTTTTGCACGAGCACTTTCAAATGCATCAAAAATAACTGAAGCAGAATCTGCACCATGACCTTGAGCCACAACGGCAATATTATTACGTTCACCCCAAATTTGTAATTGTTCTGTGGCTGCTGCACGGAATGTATCACCAGCAGCCAACATTACTTTTTTACCTTCACCTTGTAAGCGTTTCGCTAATTTACCAATCGTGGTGGTTTTACCCACACCATTCACACCAACAACCAAAATCACATACGGATTTTTATTGCTGTCGATATGTAGTGGTTTAACACGTGGTGCAAGTAATGCCACCAGTTCTTCTTGAAGCGCTTTATATAAAGAGTGCGAGTAAATTAAATCGCCACGTTCAGTACGTTCAGTTAAGTTCGCAATAATCGTTTTGGTTGCATCGACACCAATGTCAGCAACCAAAAGTTGCTCTTCAACTTCCTCTAAAAGTTCATCGTCAATTTCCTTCCCACCGATCAGGATATTCACCATGCCGTCTGCCAAGTTCTTACGTGACTTTGCTAGACCTTCTTTCATACGACTAAAGAAGCCGCCTTTCACCTTCGAGTCTTCAGTTTCTGACTCTGTTTCTTGTAATGGTGCAGCAACTTCTTGCTGTACTTTCGGTGTCTCGATAATCGGCACATTTACCGCAGGTAAACTCGGTAGCGTGACATCGTCATCACCGATATCAGCATCAATCAAAAATTTATTCTGCCCATGAGATTGCTGTTGCATGCCGAATCCTTGAAAAGCACTGCGTTAAAAAAACCGATTCTATCATAAGTTATCTTAAATTGAGTCGCTACACGCCTGTCAGAGCGAAGCACACTAAAAAACAACATGTTGAACTTGCAATCAAAATTAACTTTAGGAAAACTAGATAACTATAAAATGCATTTTAATGGATTCCTTTGTGTCCCATAAAAACAGATTTTCTCCTTGTTTTTTTAAAACTTTATTTCGCTCTGCGCTTCCTATCTGTGTCATCACTAGTTGCTTTTGGTGTGCACCCAATCTACATGCTGACACACGCACCCAATTAACGCGAAGCACCTTTGAAACCACACTTAAAAATGGCTTAAAGGTCATTATCCGTGAAGACCACCGTGCGCCGATGGTAATGACCCATATTTGGTATCGTGTTGGCAGTAGTGATGAGTCGGGCAATCTATTAGGGATCTCCCACGCGCTCGAACATATGATGTTTAAAGGAACCACCAAAGTTCCTAATGATGAATTTACACGTCTCAGCCGTATCTATGGCGGCAGCATCAACGCTGCAACCTTCACCAATTACACCAATTATTATCAGTTGTATCCTAAAGCCTATTTTCCTATGGCACTGGAGCTCGAAGCGGATCGTATGAGTAATTTACGATTGCAACAACAAGATTTCGAACCTGAAATTAAAGTGGTTATGGAAGAACGCCGACAGCGCACAGATGACAATCCTCGTTCTTTGGCTTATGAACGTTTCAAATGGATTTCTTATCCAACCAGTCACTATCGTCAACCCGTCATTGGACACATGAAAAATCTGCAAAACATCAAATTGGCAGATTTAAAACAATGGTATAAAGATTGGTATACCCCAAACAACGCCATTTTGGTGATTGTCGGTGATGTCGATGCCGAAGCAGCCATTCGTCAAGTTCAAAAATACTTTGGTGATATTCCATCACGCAAAACACCTGATCGTAACGATGTGAGGGAATTCGAGCGTGTGGGCTATCGTCATATGGAACTAAATTTACCCGTACAAGTGCCCAATTTGTATATGGCGTGGAATGTACGCTCACTGGCTACCGCAAAAAACCCACAAGATGCTTATGCTCTCAATATTATTCGCAATATTTTAGACAGCGGCATCTCATCGCGCCTACAAGACAAACTGGTACGCGATAGAAAATTACTTACTGCTGTAAGTGTTTCTTATGATCCATACAATCGTGGAGACAGTTTGTTTACCATTTCAGCACTCCCTGCCGATGGCGTCAAAATGGAACAAGCGCAAAAAGCGATACAAGATGAAATCGACACTTTAAAAACAGAATTAGTCAAAACACCTGAAGTTGAACGTATCACCACACGTTTTGTCTCCAATTTAGTCTATAACCAAGATGACATCAGCAGCCAAGCCAAGACGATCGGTAACTTAGAAGTCAATGGGCTCAGTTTCAGGCTAATGGACGAATTACCAAAACTATATGAAAACGTCAGCGCACAAGATATTCAACGTGTCGCAAATGCGTATTTTGTCCGAGAAAATTTAAGCACCATGTATCTACTTCCAGAACAGACGGAGGTTCCAACAACCTCAAATAAAGCAGATCAAACAGTAAAATCCGCTCAAACGGAAGTTGTTATTCCAGAGCAACAAATCAGCTCAACCCAAAACACAGATAGCGTCTTGTAAGGATTAGTGATGACTATTACGAAAATTTTATCCCTAAGCTTACTCACTGCGTTTGGCTCACTCCTCCATGCAGAAACTTATACGGAAAATGTTCCCGACCTCAACGATAATCCGAGCCAATTACAATCTATCCCCATGCTGCAAAGTTTAAAGAATTTACAGATTGATAAAGACTACCGTGCTCCGCTTGTTCAAGTGCTGAAAAACCGACATGGTGTGAATAGCCTGTTTGTTGAGTCACAAGATCTACCCATGGTGGATATTCAACTGACCTTTAATGCAGGTTCTGCTCGTGATGAAGAAGTCGGAAAAGGCTTGTATGGTGTTGCCAACATGGCTGCACGTTTAATCGATGAAGGCACAGAAAAATACAATCCAACGCAAATTGCCTCGGTTTTTGACCAAACAGGTGCTCAATTTAGCGTGCAAGCACATCGAGATATGTTTGTCGTTCGGCTACGCGTATTGTCAGACCCTAAAAAATTAGAACCTGCTTTAAGCATGATGATGGACGTGATTAAAAATGCGACTTTTAAAACCTCTAGTCTAAACTTAGCTCTCAGTAATAACCAAGCTGGTCAGAAGCAACTCCAAGAAAGCCCAAGTCGCTTAATGAATATTCGATTCTATCGGGCTGTATACGGCACACACCCTTATGCAGAACCGATTACGGGAACCAATGGCAGTATCAAAAAAATCACCCCAGACATTTTAAAAAAGTTTCGTGATCAATTTTTAGTTGCTCAAAACTTAAATATAGCCATTACAGGCAAACTCAGCAAAAAAGAAGCACAAAACCTTGCAGAACGTATTTCTGGAAACTTAAAGCAAGGCGAAAAAGCCAAGGCACTTGCACAACCAGAAGAAAAACAAGGCTTTGATATTATCCATCTTCCCTACAATTCCACCCAAGCCAACGTCATATTTGGACATTTAGGGACGACACGCGATAACAAAGATCGATTAGCCTTAGAAGTAGCCAATCGAATGTTTGGCGGTGGTGGTTTTAACTCGGTCCTCATGCAAGAGCTTCGTGTCAAACGTGGCTATACTTATGGTGCCTATAGTGCATTTAGCTTTAGCCAAGCGCCCGGTATCTTTAGTTTTAGCTATGGAACACGTCAAGATCAGCTGATAGATAGTATTCGTGTTGCGCATAAAGCCTTTAATGATTTTGTCAAAATGCCTATTGATCAAAAACAAATGGAAGAAACCAAAGCCGGTATGCTGCGTGCTTTTCCGAATAATTACAGCAGTAATGCAACAATCAATGCACAGCTTGGTCTATTGGGCTTTTATCAACAAGACCCAGATTATTTGACCCAGTACCCTAAATTATTGGAAAAAATAACTGTAGCTGATGTACAAAATGCGGTTCGTACCTACATGCACCCTGAAAATATGACGGTGATTGTGGTCAGTAAAACCTTAGATAAAAATGAAGTACAGCAGATATTGGAGGAGAATGTACAAGCAGCTCCAACCAAGATAATCCCTGCGACTAAGGCTGTTCCTCTGCCAAAGCCGGAAGTTGATGTGCCCGTACAGACTCCATCTGATAAGCATGCATCAATTTAAGATAAGCACCCACACGGATGCGATCTTGCTGTCTCAGCAACATCGCCATTTCCTGAGTTTCAGGATAACTTTGCTGAAACGCAAGTCGTGATACGTTTTGGTATTGCTGTACAGAAATAGGACGATATAAGGCAATCACAGCCAATACCAAAATCACCACGATCATGACTGAAACAAAGATATTATAAATTTGCTCAAGCTGTATTTTAGATTTGAATTGAATAATTTTTTCTAAATCAATAGTCATACACTACCTCAGGTTAAAAGTAGTGTATGGCTGACGTTCAAGAAGTTCAAGTCACAGCGCTTAAAACTGCATCAGTCCACTGTTTCAGTCTGTGAGTTAGCTAAACAATTTACTGAATAATGGTACGTATCACCGCAAAATAAAGAATCAATGCAATAATCGCCAAAACGATAAATACTGCAAAAATACTCATTCCACCCTCTGCATGCGCAGGATGTAAATCATCATCATCGGCGATTTTGAGTAATTCACCATTGTATGCATTGTAAAATTCTAAGCGCTGTCCCTTATCTAAATCCCGTGTGAAATCATATACACGTTTGCGCTGTGCTAAACCAAAATCCCCTAAATGAATCTCCTGATGAAAAATTGCGTCATCAAGATTGCGACGATGTAGATGTGCCAATTCCACAATTTGCGCTAATGTCGGAGGATAATCTAAAGTTAAACCGTCTAAAACTTTTGTCATTTTACTTCTCCTTATTATCTACAACTTCTTATGTTAGTATTTTACTCATGAAAACAATTGTTCATTGTTTAATCATGTAAACTATAGCAAATTAGAAATATTTACGTGAATAGTTGACAATTCAAGATAATTGTAATATTAGTTTAATAATACTTAGTTATATTAGTTAATAGGGCTAAAGAATGGGCCCTTAATGATCATAATTAGAATAAGGAGTTAAATATGATTCAACAATTCTCTCAACATGAACTCGAACATGTATACGCAAATGCGGTAAACACAATTCAATCTCAAATGAACTTCAGCGATGCAGTTCACGAATTGGAAGATGCAGCTCGTGCTGGACATGGTAAAGCAGCGTTATTTTTGGCTGAACTTTATTATCAAGGCTTCCGCGTAGAACGTGACTCACTCAAAGCGCAATATTGGCAGAACATGGCCACCTTGCAAGCATAAAAAAACGTCACTAAGGTGGCGTTTTTTACACCCTTCAACTTTTAACTACATAAATTCTTACAATCCAGTTCAAAGCTTACACAGCTTTTTCATAAGAATTTCCTACAATAGGAGCAACATCAACAACACGCTGCATATGATGTCTAAATTAAAGCAATATAAACCTATTCCAAAAGATTTATTTTTCAAAATTAGTATTTTAAAAACCATGATGTACTGTGGAGTCCTTTGGGGTCTCTACCACCAACAAGGTTGGGCAATGACCAGCGATCAAGATCATATTATCTTCCCGTTTTGGCTAAATGGCATTCAAGCGCATAAATATGCCAAAAAGCATTGGCCCAACTACACTCCACGACGCATTACACCAGAAGATTTTGAGGCATCGCTATTACCGACATTAACACGCCTTAAAGTCATCCCTGCGTTGCATAGCTCTAGCCATATCCGTCTCAAGCTCACAACCTCGCAAATGCGTTTATTCTTTTTTAACCAAGATAAGATTCAAATGGCATAAAACCCTCAGTGCATGCTTGACCTCAGCATGCACTGAAAAGTATTTGCTTTTTTCAAATTTCGCGTTAATTTAAATTAAACAAAAACTACTATAAAGGAATGAAAATATGACTACAGTTGCCCAAGTACTTAAAGACAAAGCTTATCAAGAAATTTACACCATCACCCCAGATGCGACTGTACTCGAAGCCATTTCCCTGATGGCACAAAAAGGCATTGGTGCCCTCGTTGTGACCCATGAAGGCACAGTTGTTGGGATTTTGTCTGAGCGTGATTACACACGTAAAATCGCCCTGATGGAAAGAACATCTTTCGATACCTCTGTCAGCGAAATTATGACGGGTAGTGTCATCACCGTGACAAGTGCCGCGACTGTCGAAGAATGTTTAGAACTTATGACAGATCGCCATTTACGTCATTTACCTGTCGTTGAGGAACAGAAATTAACCGGCTTAATCTCCATCGGCGACCTTGTAAAAGCAGCAATGGATGATCAACGCAAACTGATCGAACAACTTCAACAATATATTTCAGGCTAAACTTAAAAATCCCCCTTAACAAGCTTTAAGGGGGAAATCTAGAAATCAAAATTCTTCATACAACTCACAATATGTAATGACACACACATTACAAATTAATTACTTTTCTCAATTTCCTTTCTTATGTTGAAACCCGTTTTAGATAAATTAGACCAACTGGATGCCATCATTTTAGAATTAGAACGCTTAATGGTTTCTATGAAAGACGATGAACTGCTGCAATACCACCAACGTACGATTAATTTGGAGATTGCTTCGTCTATCGCTGAAATTTTAGATGCAAAGGCAATTATTTATGCGCTACATCCTGAGTTAATTCCAATTACATCAAGCGTTAACCACACTATATATAAAAATTATGTCAAAAAAAATATCCCAGTTAAAAACTGGGATACTTCGAATATAGATCGGGCTATACAACTGCAAAAGATTTTTGCACCATCAACAGATGATGAGCAACTTAGTCTTTTTTAATGGCAGTAATTAATTTAAACCTAATTTTTCAGCCACATAGTCTGAGTCTTTATCGCCCCGGCCTGAAACGTTAACAACAATCTTCACATCTTTGGCAAGTTTTGATGCTTCACGAATTGCCCATGCAACCGCATGTGAACTTTCTAGTGCAGGCACAATACCTTCTACACGTGAAAGCGTCATGAATGCATCTAAACATTCTTGGTCTGTCGCTGTTGTATATTCAACACGGCCTAGGTCTTTTAACAAGCTATGTTGTGGCCCCACTCCAGGATAATCCAAACCTGATGCAATTGAATGCACTGGTAATGGCTCACCCTGTTCATCTTCAAGGACATAACATGCCATACCATGAATTTGACTTGGTTTACCCAATGTCAACGTCGCAGAGTGCATATTGGTATCTAAACCATGGCCTGCAGGCTCCACACCCACAAGTTTTACATCTGTATCATTGAGGAATGCTGTAAATGCACCAACGGCATTTGAACCACCACCCACGCATGCAACCACATAGTCAGGATTTGCACCAAATCGATCATTGGCTTGAACTTTAATTTCATCACCAATAATTGACTGGAAGTCACGGACCATTTTCGGGAATGGATGTGGGCCAACCACTGAACCAATCGCATAAATAAAATTGGTTGGATCTTTTAAATATTCTTCAAAAGCGCTATCTACTGCATCTTTGAGCGTAGCTGTACCACGTGTAACAGAGATCAGGTTGGCACCTAAAATCTTCATTTTCACCACGTTTGGATGTTCTTTTTCAATATCCACTTGCCCCATGTGAATTTCACATGGAATGCCCACTAAGGCACAAGCCGTTGCCAATGCTACACCATGCTGACCTGCGCCGGTTTCAGCAATCACTTTGGTTTTACCCATGTATTTTGCTAACAAAGCTTCGCCAAGGCAGTGGTTAATTTTATGCGCACCGGTATGGTTGAGGTCTTCACGCTTTAGGTAGATTTGTGCGCCACCTAATTTGTCAGACAAGCGCTTTGCATAAAACAATGGACTAGGACGTCCAACATAGTGTGCAAACAACTCTTTCAATTCATTTTGAAATTCTTCTGTATGATGAATTTGCTCATAAGCAACATTAATGTCATCCATTGCCTGTTTTAAATCTGGTGGAATGAACTGCCCACCGTATTCACCGAAGAAACCTTCTTCATTAGGTAATGCGATACCATTAATTTGATGATCCATCATATTTCCTTCATGTTGTATGCAAAACAAAGACTTTTAAATACTATCCAATTTTGAAAATAAGAAACAATGCAAAATTGGAGTAAGTAATATAAACATCATTGATAAGAAAAAGTAGCGTTTTTAACGCTTTAGCGCGCTAAATATTTCGTCATATCTTCCACACCTTTTAGGGTCATCGGGAACATATGATCTTCAAAGATTTGTTTAATCGCAGCTATGGTTTGGGTGTAATGCCAATAACTTTCTTCTTCAGGGTTTAGCCACGCTGTTTTATCAAAATGATTGCGTAAGCGCTGTAACCACACCTGACCCGCTTCATCATTCATATATTCCACAGATCCACCTGCCGAGTTCAACTCATATGGTGCCATACTCGCATCACCGACAACGATGACACGGTAATCTCGACCATAGGTGTTGAATAGATCCCATGTATTCATACGCGTGCTTGAACGGCGAATATTGTCTTTCCATACATAATCATATAAACAGTTATGAAAATAGAAATACTCTAAAGTTTTAAATTCCGTTTTTGCAGCGGTAAAGAGCTTCTCACATTGGGCAATATGTGAATCCATCGAGCCCCCAACATCAAACAGCATCAATACTTTAATGCGGTTACGTCGTTCAGGAACCAACTGCACATCCAAAATACCCTGTTTGGCAGTTTCACGAATAGTTCCATCGATATCTAGCTCTTCTGCTGCACCTTGACGGGCGAATTTACGCAAACGACGCAAAGCCATCTGCATCTGACGACTTCCGAGAATCTGCTCATCATCTAGGTTTCGGTATTGTCGTTGTTCCCACACTTTCACCGCAGATCGTTTTCGACCAGGCCCACCGATACGCACACCTTCAGGATGGTCACCATAGGCACCAAATGGCGAAGTACCACCCGTACCGATCATTCGATTACCACCCTGATGCTTTTTATGCTGCTCACGCAAACGCTCTTCGAGCATTTTCATCAGTTCTTCTAATGAACCAGCTTTTTTTAATTCTTCTCGTTGTTCTGGTGTTAGATGTTTTTCGATGAGCTCAAGGTCAAACCAATCCTTTGGCAGTTTATGTACCTGATTTAGTAGCTCGTCTAAATCAAAGGTGGCAATACCGTCAAAATAGTCCTTCATGGCACGGTCGAACTTATCAAAGTAACGTTCATCTTTAACCATGACGGTTTTTGCAAGCTGATAAAATTCATTTTTATCTGCAAAGACCAGCCCTGCTGCCACTGCTTGGTTCAAGTCAATCAATTCACGGGTTGAAACTGGAACACCATATTTTCGAAGGGTATAAAACAATCGCACAAACATAGGCGAATAAAATCCAATAAAAATTAAATATTAAGAGGTCAAATCCAGTGTGAATGCATGTGATCTTGTTATTTCATCTGCAACTGAGTCTTGCCTTTACGCATACCATTATGAAAAATTGATCTCTACAAGTAAAGCCAAAAGCTTTTACTGCGTGTTCATATACGTTGCCCTACTACCCAAAGAAACACATACAGCATGATTTATTCGCAAGTCGCATTTCTATTGTTAAGCGATTGTTTAAGAGTTTCATATTTGTGCTGAACTTTGAGGCGATCTTGCTGCAACTTTTGAATAGATACGATTTTATAAAAACCTTGATGGTTTCTATAGCGGTTAAAATCGCTTAGGTTCAAGATCACAAAATCATAGTATTTCAGCTCAAGTACAGTTGCAGCACAGGCCTTTTGCTGAATGGCCGTTTGAGCTGCAAGATGATCTGATTGATCAATTAGCTTTTCTTTACGCCCAATACGCATCTTGGAGTAGCTGTTGATGCTGCTGTTCAAACTGAGCATCATCCATTGCATAGCTAAAACTAGAAAAATAAAAACTCGCAACCAACAAGAGTGCTGCCGACTTAAACCTCCTAGGTACAGCTATGTGTACACGAGATACGTATGCACTTGTCTGCATAATTCACCTTTATATTTTTTAATGCTCAAAATAAAAGCCGGATAACCGGCTTTTAAATCTTTTATAGAATTGATATCAATTAACGACGTGACATAAATGCTAGACGTTCAAGTAATTGCACATCTTGTTCGTTCTTAATCAAGGCACCATAAAGCGGTGGAATTGATTTCGATTTATCTGTGTTGCGTAAAATATCTTCTGGCATATCATCCGCCATCAGCAAACTCAACCAATCAATCAACTCAGAAGTTGAAGGCGGCTTCTTTAAACCCGGAACTTGACGTAATTTAAAGAAGATTTGTAGTGCTTCAGAAACCAAGGTATTTGAAATATTTTCAAAATGAACATCAATGATTTCACGCATGGTTGCTTCGTCAGGGAACTCAATATAATGGAAGAAACAACGACGCAAAAAGGCATCTGGAAGTTCTTTTTCATTATTTGAAGTAATGATCACGATTGGACGTTGTGTTGCCGTAATCGTTTCACCTGTCTCGTACACAAAGAATGACATTTTATCGAGTTCGTGTAGCAAATCATTAGGGAATTCGATATCTGCTTTATCAATTTCATCGATTAAAAGTACACAACGTTCTTCACTAGTGAATGCTTCCCAAAGTTTACCTGGCTTAATATAGTTTTTGATGTCATAAACACGGTCATCGCCCAACTGACTATCACGCAGACGAGATACGGCGTCGTACTCGTACAAACCTTGTTGAGCCTTGGTCGTCGATTTAATATGCCAAGTAATGAGCTTAAGGCCTAAACTTTCAGCCACTTGTTCGGCTAAAAGTGTTTTACCTGTCCCCGGCTCACCTTTAACCAAAAGTGGCTTTTGCAATGAACGTGCAGCTTTTACTGCAAGTTTTATGCTATCGGTCGCAATATATTGATCTGTACCAGTAAATTGTTGAGTTTCAACAGACATGACATAACCTTATTTTTTTATTTAAAGCGGTGAAATTTTCTTGTTTACAACGTGCTGTGGTTTCGCTGCATTGTATTTTGTCCAAAAATAGCCGAGGACTAAACCAATACCCACCACAAAGAGAATCAGCGATAGATTCAACCAAACCAATGGCTGATCTTTTGTTAATACACCAAAAATCAAACCAAAAATCGCAGGTGCGATTGCTGCATTTGAACCTTCAGAAACGGTTGGTGTTAATAAAATAGCAAATACGATAAGCCAACCAATGGCACCGATCGTTTTGGGTAAGCGCTTCATCAGCCCATACCAACACAACAAAGCAATTACAGCCCCACCTAAGTAAACCGTAATTGCAATACTGCTTTCAGGAATTGAGTCCAATACCGATACTACACCATTCATTTTCACAACTCCTGAATTAACTTAAGCGCCGCGCAAGCCTTCTGGCTCAACTGCATTTGGGTCAATTAAACCTTCTGGAGGCATCTGAATAAAGAATCCTTTTGTTTCAATAGAATCTATGACGTGTAATACGTTCACACGTGCAAGTTTGCGTGATTCACTGAGTTCTAGATCCATGACAAATGTGGCACGACCAAATGCTGTACGTAAAGCATCAGGCATTACTGCAAGTGGATCTGTCACTTCAGTTTCGTTTTCATTAACTTCAGGACGAGCAATATAAAGATACATTTCATCTTTTTTGCTCGATTTGTAGATAGAACAGTACATAATTGAATCAATACTCATTAAACGCAAGGCAAAGGATACATCAAAAAAAAGACTGATACATTAGTGTTTATTAACGCATCAGTCGTGAATTTGTATAAGTGATAGTTCTTTAATCAATCAGAACTTATTCCAACACTTTCATTTGACCAGAAAGATAACTTTCATCGGCATGCAGCACTTCAATTAAAGGCTTCGTCAGCAAATCATAGCGCCAGCCCAACAAATAGCTCGGTAAATCCTGTTCATCATTATGAAATACCACATGCTGATACAAGGCATTTAACCATTTTTTGCGCATTAAAACTTCTTTAGGCACAGAGGTTTCTTGTACTGCACGCTGAATAACGGTATCGACGCGCGAACCAATATCCTGAGACGAATGACGAATTGGACGTGCCATACGCAGCGGCCATTCAGCTTGCTCAGGTAAAAACTTCAACAAATCTAAAAAAATTTTACCATGCTCACGCACAATGTTCGGACGAATGTCTTTCACTGCACTCAATTGAAAATTATTTTTTGGATTTTTTTCTACCATATCAATGATGGTTGAGTTTTTAAGAATAAAGCTACGTGGCTGATTTAAGGCTTTCACCATTTGCTCACGCCAAACGGCCAATTGCTGAATTTGCATGAGCTGACGACGTGAATGTCGATAATTACCAATATCGTGATACAGCATATGGATCGGCGTTTCAGTGCCAATTTCATAAGTTAAATTTTTGCAGTCCTCAAGCACACAATTTAATAAACTTTTCGCAGCCAATTCATTCTGAATCGTATGGCTTAAATTCATTAAATAATGTACATCATTCGCTGCATAGTTCAATTGCTCGGCACTGAGTGGACGAGCCAACCAATCTGAACGTGTCTGATCTTTATCAATATCGACATCGAGCATAGTTTTTAAGGCATTTTGATAGCTGACTTGTAAGCCATGCCCTAAAAATGACATCCCAACTTGTGTATCAAAGACATTTTCTAAAGACTTATGCTGTGCATAGTGATAAATCAGGTCGATATCTTCACTACAAGCATGAAAAATGTTTTGCTGAGCCGCAAATAATTTTTGCCAGAATTGGCTTAAATCGAGGGTTGTACCATCAAGTAAATACACCTGATTTTGTACATTAATTTGGAAAAGTCCAAGTTTGGGCCACAGGGTATCTACTTTTATAAACTCGGTGTCGAGTCCGTAAATCGAGCTTTGGTCCATAAGATTTAAAACGCAATTTAAATCTGGCTGATTTTGAATGAATTGATACATAAGTTGCTGAGTCTAATTTTAGATGCTCTATGAGCTTATATTAACTGATATATATTATTTATCTATAAGGAAAAACGTTATTTTAGTGACTTATTTCTTTTATTTGGCTTTTTTATTCATTATAAACAAAAACTTTAATCGTTATTAAGTATAAATAATTAGATGAATTTTATACAAAGCGAAACGAGTTTCGCTCTATAGTTATTTCATTCGCATTCGGTTATGCACGGCCTGACTTAAGGTATGGCTATCCACATATTCAAGCTCACCACCCTGTGGTACACCCTGTGCAATACGGGTCATTTGTATTGGTAAATGCTTGGTCGCTTCAACCAAATAATGTGCTGTCGCTTGACCTTCAACCGTTGCATTGGTCGCCAAGATCACTTCCTGCACTTTACCATCACTTAGTCGTTGAATTAAATATGGAATACCAATTTCGTCGGGGCCAATACCATCGAGTGGTGACAAATGTCCACCCAATACATGATATTTCCCTCTAAAACTGCCACTTTGCTCGATTGCCATGACATCTGCTGGAGATTCAACCACGCAAAGCAGTTGATCATCACGCTCTGAAGAGATGCAAATATTGCATACTTCATCTTCAGTCAATGAATGGCAAATGGAACATTCATGAATATAGTTGGTTGCTTCAGTCAATGCATATGCCAAACCAACAGCGCCTTCCCTATTTTTCATGATTAAGTGCAGTGCCATACGTTGAGCCGACTTTGGCCCAACGCTTGGCAAAATACGCAATGCCTGTACAAGTTGATCAAAACGATCACTAAACATTCAACGTATTCCTTAGAATAAACCTGAAAGACCTGGTGGAAGACCCATACCAGAGTTTGCAGATTTCAGTTTTTCTTCTGAAATCACTTCAGCTTGACGTGAAGCATCATTCATTGCCGCTGCAATTAAGTCTTCAATCATATCTGCATCATCTTGAAGTAGTTCAGGATTGATTTCGATACGTTTCACTACATGACGTGCAGTCATAGTAACTTTAACCAGACCACCACCTGCTTCAGCGTGAACTTCAACTTGTGCAAGCTCTTCCTTGGCTTTTTTAATGTTGCTCTCAACTTCTTTTTGCATGCGTTGAGCTTGCTGCATGAGCATATTAATGTTCATAAAAATCTCCGAACAAAACTGATGAATTCACTTTAGATAAGATCTAAACCGCGTGAAAGATCGCGAATAATATCATTAATATCTTCTAAACCAACAGATACACGAATTAAACCTTCGCTAATCCCTGCTGCTTTTTTCGCTTCTGCTGACATTCTGCCATGAGAAGTCGTTGCAGGATGAGTAATTGTTGATTTTACATCACCCAAGTTACTTGTAATAGAAAGGAACTTGGTATTATCAATCACTGTCCAAGCGCCTTCACGTTCGCCTTTCGCAACAAACGATACAACTCCGCCAAAGCCTTTTTGTTGCTTTTTCGCCAACTCATGACCTTCATGATTTGGAAGTCCCGCATAGTACACTTTTTCAACTTTCGGGTGTGCATCTAACCATTCAGCTAAAGTTTGAGCACTTGCACAGTGGGCTTTCATACGTAAGCTTAAAGTTTCTAGGCCTTTCAGGAAGATCCATGCATTGAATGGGCTCATCGAGTTACCCAGTGTACGAATAACACCTGTAATCTCTTCCATCAATTTTGCACTACCTACAACAGCACCACCGAGCGCACGACCTTGACCATCAATATATTTTGTTGATGAATAGATCACGAGGTCCGCACCAAATTTAATCGGTTGCTGTAACACTGGTGTACAGAAGGTATTATCGACTGCAAATAATGCCCCATGCGCATGTGCAATATCAGCAATGGCTTGTAAATCACCTACTTGAGCTAATGGGTTTGACGGTGTTTCAATAAACAATAGGCGTGTAGTTGGACGAATCGCTTGTTTCCAAGCATCTAAATCTTCCAAATCAACAAAAGTAACGTCAACACCAAATTTGATGACATATTTTTCAAACAGAGAAATGATCGAACCAAAGACAGCACGTGAACACACCACATGATCGCCAGCTTTCAAATACGCCAAAGTGATCGCGTGTACGCCCGCCATACCTGAACTTGTCGCAACCGCGGCTTCAGCACCATCCAAAACAGCTAAACGTTTTTCGAAAGCTTGTACAGTTGGGTTGGTATAACGTGAATAGGTATTGCCTTCAATTTGACCTGAAAATTTTGCTGCGGCATCTGCTGCACTTTCACAAACAAATGATGAAGTCAGGAAAATTGGCTCGCTATGTTCACCCTCAAAAGTACGAGTATGACCTGTACGAATCGCTAAAGTCTCTAATTGGTATTCGATGTCGTCTTGTTGGCTCATCTGTATTACTCAGTCGCGAAGAACTGCCTTTGTGAAGAATTGCCAATATTTTGAGCGTCTAAGCTATTTAAGGTCAAGGTAAAATACGAAATTATCGCTTAGACTTCGACCAATCCTACAAGGACTTAGGCAATTGACAGTTATGCATCCTTTCAAACAGAAATTTCTGGCGCAGCAAAAGAAAATTAAACACTTGTCTACACGTGTGTTTAATGCAAAATCGCTGGTCCTTTCTCAATCGACACCCTATGAAGTAATTACTGAATATAAACATGCAAAAGTTCGGTATTACGCTTCGCCTGATCGTAAATATAAAGAACCCTTAGTGTTTGTTGCTCCACTGGCCATCAATATGGCGATTTATGATTTGTATCCATATCGCTCATTGGTTAAACATTTTCAACACAGTGGCTTTGATGTCTATTTGCTGGAATGGGGAAAATTAAACTATCAAGATCGTTTCTTAAATTTTCTATCGTTTATTGATGATGTGATTCCACATTGTATTGATCAAATTTGTGAGCATGCAGATAGTCAATACATCTCGCTACACGGTTGGAGCATGGCTGGAGTCTTTGTCACGCTGTATACCGCATTACATCAACCTGAACATGTTAAAAATCTCATGGTGATGGGCGCACCAATTGATAGCTATGCCTCAGGTCGTATCGGAAAGTTATTTCAAAAAACCAATCGCTTGCTTTCACGTAGTAAGAATTTACAAGATACTGTTTACACTGGGAAAATTCCTAAACATTTTATCCATACACCGGGCGTGCTTAATGCGATTGGATTTAAAATCGTCGATCCAATTGGTTGGTTCAAAAGCCAAAAGCAATTTTTATCTAACTTAGATAATCTGCATGACCTGTATGAACATGCAACCATGGGCGATTTTCTCAATCACATGATTGACTATCCGGGTGGCATTAACCAAGACATGGTGTTCAATGTTTGGCTACAAAATCCGCTTAAAAACGGCATTATTCAATTGAAAGATAAAGTTATTCAATTAAAAAATATCCACTGTTCATTGTTGATTGGCGCGGGTTCTACCGATCAAATTGTTACGGCAGATGCAGCAAGTCCTTTAGGCGAATTGACAAGTAGTCAAGATGTCACGTTTACTCTCATTCCCGGTGGTCACCTCGGCCTGATGTCGAGTCAAAAAAGTGCCAATCAATTTTGGCCAACTTTGACCCAGTGGCTTACACAAAGATCCAGTTTATTGAAATAAAAATTTAGAGGGTAAAGTAAAGATGATTCAGTCAGTTGCATTTATTGGATTGGGCGCAATGGGTTACCGTATGGCAGCACACCTACCAAAACAGTTCGACACGGTTTATGTCTGGAATCGAAACTTTACCAAGGCAGAACAACATGCTGCTGAATTTGGTACGCAAGCGGTTGCTATAGAGCAAGCAGTACAAGCGGACATTATTTTTTCTTGCCTACCCATCAGCCAAGATGTTGAAAATTTAATTGCGAGTGTAACGCTGAAATCAGGCTCGATTTGGGTCGACTGTACCAGCGGTGTACCCGAATCTGCAAAAAAACTCGCTGCTGCCTTAAAGCAGCAAAATGTTGCATTCTTAGATGCCCCTGTGAGTGGACAAACCATTGGCGCTGAAACGGGAACATTAACCGTCATGATTGGTGGTGACAAAGTAGCCTTTGAACGTGCATTACCTGCGATCCAAACATTTGGCAAACTGATTAAACATGTAGGTGAACCGGGTGCGGGTTTTGCCGTCAAAGCTGTAAACAACATGTTAATGGCTGTAAATCTTTGTGCAGTTGCTGAAGGATTCACCACCTTAAAAGCGCATGGCGTGGACTTACATGAAGCACTCGATTGTATTAATGCGTCGAGCGGTAAAAGTAATGTGACTGAAACAGTTTTACCGCAGCGCGTACTGAATCGTAGCTTCCCATTAACCTTTGCACTTCCATTACTTGCAAAAGATACGGGAATTGCTGTTGATCTGGTGCGACAAGCAAAACTTTCAGCACCGGTGCTCTCTTTGACGCAAAATTTAATCCAAGCAGCAAGCGATCAAGCTGAAGAAAACAGTGATTTTTCAAGCGCTATGATTATGTATGAAAAATGGAGTAAAATTACAATTGAGTAATAACTCGCCATTGAATAACGATAAATAACCATCATATTGTACTCTAGTGTCATAACACACATTGTTACAAATGACAGAGGAAACTCGCATGAACAAATTTACCCTCGCAACTTTGCTAGGTGCTGTAACTTTAATCGGGGCTTCTACTGCTGTTTTAGCATCTGAGCAAGAATGCCAAAAGTTGAAAAATGACCATGATGTGATTTATGCATCGAAAGGTTTCTGCTTTAAAGATCCTGACGCTAAAGCGAAGTTTGGCAATGACAATTGCTACACAACTAAGCCTAAATTTTCAGAAAAAGAGCAACAACGACTTGACGCGATCAAAGATCGTCAGAAAGAATTGAACTGTAAATAATTACGATTCAATTCGCTCAAGGAATTTAGCAATGACTTATGATGATCAAAATATTTTTGCTCGGATTTTACGTGGAGAACTTCCTGCGTTTAAAGTCTATGAAGATGATCAAGTACTCGCTTTTATGGATGTCATGCCACAGGCCGAAGGTCATACGCTCGTAATTCCTAAAACCCCTGCTATTACACTGCTTGATTTAGATCCAGAAGCGGCTGCTTATACTATTCAGGTTGCTCAAAAAGTTGCGAAAGCAATGGAAAAAGCCTTAGACGTGAAAGGTATCGTATTGATGCAGTTGTCTGGCGCTGCTGCGGGTCAAACTGTTCCGCATGTACATTTCCACCTAATACCGACTTCAGTGCATGAATTAGGTAAACATGCCGCACAAATGGGCGATATGGAAAAAATCAAAGCCATTGGCGAAAAAATCAAAGCAGCACTTTAAGTTCAATTGAGTTTAAAGTGATGATCAATGGAGCTTCGGCTCCATTTTTTATGTCTCGAATATTATCCCAAGAACTTTTAGCTGCAAAATTTACTGTTCAATACAACTCTAAGCATTTAATAAATATTGCTTTTTATAAGTATAAAAGTAATTTAAACCAAAAGTCACCTTTCACCGTTTTGAAATATTTCCTTAATAGAACTGTCTTATTTGTAATGAATACTTAGCGCCATTAGATAGCGAAATTACTTCTAGCCAAGCTACTGATAAAACATATTGATATGACTGGAAAAGTCTTCTGGAGCTTCAAATGAAAAAAACTCTATGTGCATTAGCAATCGGGGCAACAATTCTTACACCAATGATGGCATCTGCTGCAGATGTAAAAATTTATGGCCGTGCACATGTCTCTCTTGACTATCTAGATGATGGTAAAGATTACAACGAAGTTGGTCTTTCTTCTAACGCTTCACGCTTAGGCTTCAAAGTAGATCAAAAAATTAATGATGACCTCAACGTATTCGCTCAAATTGAGCAAGAAGTAAACTTTGCAAGCGGTAGCCAAGACAGCAAAGGCGTAGATTTTTCAACACGTGATACATTTGTTGGCTTAAAAAGCGGTACTTATGGTCAAGCACGTGTAGGTCGCTTCGATAGCCCATTCAAAGTTGCACGTGGTCCAGTTAACTTCTTCGGTGATATGGTCGGTGACGTACGTAACGTAACTCGCGTAGGCAACTTAAAATTTGATGAACGTAACGAAAACACCATCGAATATAAATCACCAAAATTTGGTGGCGGCTTTAACGTCCTCGCTGCAATATCTATGCACTCAGGCACCAATATCGGACGTGTTGATGCTACCACCACTCCTCCTGCAGAAGGTGTAAAAGAGGGCAAAGACGACAACAAAGCTTATGACTTAGCTTTAACCTACAAAGAAGGTCCGATCGACTTTGCTGCGGCATATGAAAAATATGACGAAAATGCTGCAAATGCTGCTGGCAGTGCAGGCCGCGATGCCTTCCGTATTGCAGGTGCATACAAACTCACCGAAGCATTTAACTTAGGTGCGTTATATCAAATTGCAAAACACGATAATGATACGGCAAACCCAGATGCTCAAGTCTTTGGTGTAGCTGGCGAATACAAAGTAACACCTAAAACTTCTGTACGCGGTGAATATTTCTACCGTGATGTAGATGCAGATGACGCAAATGCAAGCTTAGTTGGTGTAGGTGTCGAACACAAATTGGACAGCACCCTACGGGTATACGGCAACTTAGCAACTGTAATTAACGACAAAAATTCAAAACTTAATCCTTGGAAAGAAGGTCGTAGCTTCGGTAACGGTATCTCAGGTATCGGTGATGAAAATGCAACTGCACTTTCTCTTGGTCTACGTTACGACTTCTAAGCTGCAATATCTCCCCCAAAAGACATACTCCGGTATGTCTTTTTTTTACTCAAATAAAATGTCTCAGAACTAAAATAAGCTAATTTCATCATTTATCAGTGGTTTATAAAAACAATTAAAAAAACTAGACACGCCTATTCAATATCATCCGTATAACGATCGTTTACTAGCACCACATCAACAACGGATTTATTTAGCTAAACTTAAAAATAATAAATACAAATCTTATTCATTCAATAAAGATTCTCATTATTAACAATATAACTTTTAGTAAATATAGTAAATTAGTCAGAATTTAAATTAGATACATAAGCAATTTAGTCGGGTTTAAAAAGTTTAAATATAAGTATTTTAGTCAGGTATTTAAATAACAGAATTAGTTTATTTTTAAATCATTAAAACGATTAAGTTATTGTATTAAAACACTTTAATAATATATTTTTATTTTAACTGTTCAACCTATTTGCTTTTTGTGTATATTTGTTAATAATATAGTACAAGTTTAAAGAATAGGCTTATCTCCATGAGCTTAAAATTCAAAGATTTAAATCGTCGTGTGGTCAGAGAAATAACCGCAATACTAATAATTAAAGTGATTATTTTAATGATCATTAAGAACATCTGGTTCGACGCCCCTACCATCCCTAAAAACTTTGACAATCAAGTTGCCGAGCATATTGCTGGCAGTCCTTCCCAAATCAAGGAGACACGTTGATGATTTCTGAAAGCGTGGTCGATCTTTCGCGGTTCCAATTTGCAATGACCGCGATGTATCACTTTATTTTTGTTCCGCTGACTTTAGGTCTGGCTTTTATTCTTGCCATTATGGAAACCACCTATGTGATTTCTGGCAAAGAAATTTATAAAGACATGACTAAATTCTGGGGAAAACTCTTCGGTATTAACTTCGCATTAGGTGTTACTACTGGTTTGACCATGGAGTTTCAGTTCGGTACTAACTGGGCGTATTACTCGCACTATGTCGGTGATATTTTCGGTGCACCATTAGCCATTGAAGGTCTGATGGCATTCTTCCTTGAATCAACATTTATTGGTTTATTCTTCTTCGGCTGGGATCGCCTATCCAAAGTTCAGCATTTGGCTGTCACTTGGTTAGTTGCGCTTGGCTCGAACATGTCTGCACTATGGATTTTAGTGGCCAATGGTTGGATGCAAAACCCTGTTGGTTCTGCTTTTAACTATGAAACCATGCGTATGGAAATGGTGGACTTCGGTGCATTGATTTTCAACCCTGTGGCTCAGGTTAAATTCGTACATACCGTATCTGCAGGTTATGTGACTGGTGCTATTTTCGTACTGGCAATTTCAAGTTACTACTTATTGAAAAAGCGTGACTTGCCATTTGCGCGTCGTTCATTCGCTATCGCTGCTATCTTTGGTTTAGCTTCTACACTTTCAGTGATCTTACTAGGTGATGAATCTGGTTATGAAATTGGTGATGTACAAAAAACTAAACTTGCTGCAATTGAAGCTGAATGGGACACTCACCCAGCTCCAGCGCCATTCACTTTGTTTGGTATTCCAAATAAAGAAACCATGTCTACTGACTACGCGATCAAAATTCCTTATGTCATGGGGATTATTGCAACACGTTCAACTGACAAAGAAGTGATAGGTATTAAAGACCTGATCGTACAACACGAAGCGCGTATTCGTAACGGTATGGTGGCTTACTCACAGTTAGAACAACTTCGTGCAGGCGATACGTCTCCTGAACTTAAAGCAGCATTTGCTGAGTCTCAAAAAGACTTGGGTTATGGTCTGCTTCTGAAAAAATACACAGACAAAGTGGTCGATGCTTCTGATGATCAAATCAAAGCTGCTGCAAAAGACACTATTCCACATGTTCCAAGCTTGTTCTGGGCATTCCGTGCAATGGTTGCTTCTGGTTTCTTAATGCTCCTTCTGTTCGTACTTGCTACCTTTGCTGTCGGTAAACGTAATGCAGAAAACAAACCTTGGTTATTAAAGTTTGCTTTATTTGCCCTGCCATTACCTTGGATTGCAGCACAAACAGGTTGGTATGTTGCCGAAGTTGGTCGTCAACCTTGGACTATCGGTGAAGTTCTACCTACACATCTTTCAGCTTCTAGCTTAAGTACAGGTGATGTATGGGGTTCTATCCTTGCATTGGCAGCGTTCTACACTGTACTGCTGATCATTGAAATGTACTTAATGATTAAATTCTCACGCCTTGGCCCAAGTTCTCTACATACTGGTAAATACCACTTCGAGAAACTTGAAGCTGCAAAAAAGGCAAATGAGGAGGCTCAAGCATGATCGAATATGAATTACTCAAAATCATTTGGTGGGTTTTAGTCGGTGTCCTACTGATCGGCTTCGCCCTCACCGATGGCTTCGATATGGGCTCAATGGCGATCATGCCATTCGTAGGTAAAAAAGACGAAGAACGTCGTGCGGCAATCAATACGATTGCCCCACACTGGGACGGTAACCAAGTATGGTTTATTACTGCCGGTGGTGCACTGTTTGCAGCATGGCCAATGGTATATGCAACTGCATTCTCAGGCATGTATTGGGCGCTGTTACTGGTACTCTTCGCTCTCTTCTTACGTCCAGTCGGTTTTGACTACCGTTCTAAACTTGAAAATACCAAGTGGCGTAATTCTTGGGACTGGGGTTTAGCAATTGGTGGTGCCGTTCCTGCCCTCGTATTTGGTGTTGCGTTTGGTAATATGTTCCTTGGTGTTCCATTCACTATGGACGAAACTGTTCGCTCGACTTATACAGGGAGCTTCTTTGCACTGCTTAACCCATTCGCTTTAGTTTGCGGTATCGTGAGTTTATCTATGCTTTGCGCTCACGGTGGTGCATGGCTCATGCTTCGTACAGACGGCGATCTACGCGCACGCTCTGCAAAAGCAACTCAGCTTATGGGTATCGTATTCTTAGTTTGCTTCTTACTGGCAGGCGCATGGTTATACTTCGGTAATATCCAAGGCTACACATTAGCTCAACCGTTTGACACTAATGGCGTTGCAAACCCATTAGCTAAAGAAGTGATCACCAATGCCAACCCAGGTTGGATGAACAATTACAGTACTTATCCAATTACTATGATTGCGCCAATCATGGCTATTTTAGGTGCGCTGATCATCATCCTTGCCGCAGGTAAAGGTAAAGCAGGTTTCAGCTTCCTTGGTTCAAGCTTGGCAGTCATTGGTGCAATCTTAACTGCTGGTTTTGCATTGTTCCCTTTCCTTATGCCATCGAGCATCAACCCAACTGTAAGTTTGACTATGTGGGATGCGGTATCAAGTAAAAATACCCTAACTGTGATGACAGTTGCAGCATGTATTTTTGTCCCACTTATCCTGTGCTACACAACTTGGTGTTACTACAAGATGTGGGGTGTAGTCACTAACAAACATATTGAAGAGAATTCACACAGCCTATACTAAGGCTGTGTCTAAGGAGAAAAGACGATGTGGTATTTTGCTTGGATTCTCGGTATTTTGATGGCATGTTTTGCAGGTGTACTTAGTGCGCTTTACATCGAACATCATCAAGATCTAGATGAGGAATAACAAATGACTGATGCTGCTGTAGAAAAATCACTTGTAGAAAAGAAGCCAAATAAATTTGCAATGGTCATTTCCTGCCTGTTAGCTTTTCCTTTGGCAGCCGTGTTACTTGTACATCCTGCTGCCATGCTGGATGACAATGGTGGATATAGCCATCGAGCGCTGATGTTCATCATGATAGGTATTTCAGGTGGTTTTGTGCATGGTGTGGGTTTTACACCACACCATTGGTTCTGGAAATGGCTTTTTAGCCCCTTCCTCGCTTGGCCACTCATGTTATGGGGCTACTACACATGGTTCCTACATTAATTAATATCTAAATAAAGCCCTCACTTGAGGGCTTTATTATATTTACGATCAATTTCGGCTTTTTTTTCTGCTGTAATATCGTCTTGCATTTGAAAACAGCCTCTAAATTTTTCATGGATATGATGAATATATTTTTCTTTAGCGGCATGCCTTAGCAAAATTTGAGCTGCCATTATGATAAATCCATTGACTTGCTTCACTATTATTATGCGCTGAGCATCCGCCAACCCAGCTTTTCGCTGAATTAATGAGTTTCGACCAGTATGCACAATCGAATGCAAATGCTTTAACGAATAGAACTTAAACTCTTTAAACATTTCAACAATATGCTTAATTTCTACAACATTTTCTAACTTTGTAATCATTTCAGCTACGGTAGGAATTTTCACATTCTGAAGCAACTCTTCTTCTCGTTGAATTTCAAATTTCTGAATTTCTATATTAGAGGCAACCATTAGTAACCAATATGCCCTCACCACAGCTTCAAATTGAATTCGAAATAATGCGAGTGCAGATATATCTTGGCGTGATTCTAAAAGTTGTAAAATGGCTTCACCATGCTCCATGGATAATTCACAACATTCATAGACTAAATCAAGTCGCTGCACGCCACCAATAAATGCTGAATGACTTAACTCGTTATATAGCTCATCCAACATCGATTCAGAATCACGAAAAATATCTATCAACATCAGCTTCCATTTTTTAAATGCCAAAATTTTAAATATAAAAAAAGCCGGATTAATTCCAGCTTTAAAATTTAACGATGCGTATGAATCGACATCACAATCCCCATACCTGCAAGCATGGATATGACTGCCGTCCCCCCATAACTCATCAAAGGTAATGGATCGCCTGTTACAGGCAAAATCCCACTAACCATACCTGAGTTCAAAAATACAAAGAAGAAGAAAGTTAAGCCCATCGCCCCTGCATAAAGTCGTCCAAAATTATGGAAAGAATTTAGTCCAATAATCAGACAGCGAACAATAATTGCTGTAAACAAACTAAATAAAAGGAAAACACCAATAAAGCCAAATTCTTCTGCATAGGTCGACATAATAAAGTCAGTATGATGCTCTGGAAGATAACCCAAGTGCGACTGTGTCCCTTCGGTATAACCCTTACCCATTAAACCACCTGAACCAATGGCAATTTTAGACTGAATAATATTCCAACCTGCACCAAGCGCGTCAGACTCCGGGTCAAATAACGTCAGTACACGTTTTTTCTGATATTCCTGCAAAAAGAACATCCAGAGTACAGGTGCTGCAATCGCAAAGGCTGTTAAAGCACCTGCAATCAAACGCCAAGACATACCACTTAAAAATAAAACAAAAATACCCGGAATAATCAAACCAATATTCAAGTCGGGCTGTAAAGCGACCAATGCAAATGGAATCAATAATAAAATTAATGCCCCGACGATTTGTAAAAATTTCGGTGGAAATGGTTTTCGCGCAAAATACCACGCCATCATCAGTGGCATGGCAAATTTCATAAACTCACTCGGCTGCATACTGCCGATACCCGGCAAGCTAATCCAGCGTTTCGCCCCCATCCTTTTTTCACCAATAACCAAAACCAACAACAGTAAAAATATACCGATGGCATATAAGTACGGACTCATAGATTGGTAAACTTTGGGTGGAATTTGCGCGCAGATCAGCATCACAATAAAGCCCACGCCAAAACTTGTGGCTTGACGCAGCACCATTCCCGAGTCTTCTGCGGTCGCACTATAGACAACCATCAGCCCCAATATTGCATTGAGTACCAAGAAGCAAAGTAACCACGGGTCTAAATGAAGTTTAGCCCATCGAGAAGAATCGTGTTTTATACTGCGGCCATCGCGTAATGACTGACGTAAAAAACGATACTGTTGAGAAGGGATCATTGCGAAACAGATCTAAAAAGGATGCGGGAATTATAGATTAAAGCGACAGTAAAAATCACTTTCCCTTAAATATTCCTTGAAATAATCATCTATTAACTTGAGACGCTAAAATTAAACGTGCCAATTCCAAGTCATCAGGATAGGTAATTTTAATATTGTCCGAACGACCCTGCACGACATTGACATGCTCACCGAAAAATTCTAAAGCACTTGCCTCATCTGTGATGGTCGCACCAGCGGCAAGCGCTTGTTCAATGGCATTTTTAAGTACACCCAATTTGGCAATTTGTGGTGTCTGTGCTTGCCATAAAGTTGAACGATCTACCGTTGTTGATATAAGTGGCGCCGTTTCAACTCGTTTTAATGTATCGCGTACGGGAATGGCGAGAATCGCACTTTGCTCAGTTTCTACTGCCGATTGAACTAAATCTTCTAAACTCAACTGTGAGACACATGGTCGTGCTGCATCATGAACAAATACCCAATCATCATCATTGGCAATCTTAGATAGATATTGCAATGCATTGAGTACAGAATGCACACGCTCTGCACCGCCTAAACAAAAATGAGCCTTCTCTTGATTAGTGAGTGCCAAGGTCTGCGCAACATTATCTTGCTCGCCTATAGCCAATACATAGCCTGTTAAAGGCAATTGGTTGAGACGTGCAACTGTGTGTTCAAGCACCGTTAGACCCGCAATGTTTTGATATTGTTTTAGTTCAGTTTTAGAAAATCGACTTCCTGAACCAGCAGCAGGAATAATGGCCCACAATTTAAGGTTCGGGTGGAAGTTCGGCGGGTTCTGACTCATTGGTACGTAGGTCTACTTTTGCGTTTGGATCAATATAAATTGGTTTGTACTGAGTACTGATCGTACTCATCTGTACGAAAGTTTCATGCGGTTTAATTAAACCTAAATCTAGACGAGCATGCTCTTCAATAGCTTCAACGCCATTTTTTAAATCGTATACCTCAGCGGCAAGCACACGATTTCGTTCTTTTAATTCGTCATTGAGTTCGACTTGTTGTTGTATTTTCTGACTCAGTTGTTGATGTTGATGATAACCACCTTCACCGAACCAGTATAAATATTGAAACCCTGCGATCAAAAAGATCGCAAGGCCCAACAATGCTTTACTCGCTTTGGAGTCAAATACATTTAACATAGATAGCATGATCTGCTTAGTTCAAACCTTTGAACTCAGCTTTACCGCGATATGCAGCATTAGTCAATTCTTCAATACGAAGTAATTGGTTATATTTCGCTACACGGTCAGAACGGCAAAGTGAACCAGTTTTGATTTGACCCGCTGCTGTACCTACTGCAAGATCCGCAATTGTAGAATCTTCAGTTTCACCAGAACGGTGTGAAATTACTGTAGTGTAACCATTTGCTTTCGCAAGGTAGATTGCATCTAGAGTTTCAGTCAACGTACCGATTTGGTTGTACTTGATCAGGATCGAGTTACCCACTTTTTCGTTGATACCACGTTGAAGAATCTTAGGATTCGTAACGAATAGGTCATCACCAACCAATTGGATTTTGTCGCCAAGGATTGAAGTGAGGTAAGACCAACCTTCCCAATCAGACTCGTCCAAACCATCTTCAATTGAGATGATTGGGTATTGTTTCGCAAAACCAGCAAGGTAGTCAGCAAATTGGTTGCTTGTGAATGCTTTATTACCTTCACCTGCAAGGATGTATTGACCATCTTTGTAGAATTCTGAAGATGCACAGTCAAGCGCAAGCATAATGTCTGAACCTGCTTTGTAGCCAGTTTTTTCAATTGCTTCAAGAATTACTGTAATTGCTTCTTCGTTAGAACGTAAGTTTGGCGCAAAACCACCTTCATCACCCACTGCTGTGTTTAAACCTTTTTGATTCAATACAGATTTTAATGAGTGGAAAATTTCAGCACCAGCGCGTAAAGCTTCAGAGAATGAAGTGAAGCCAACTGGCTCGATCATAAATTCTTGAATGTCTACGTTGTTGTCTGCATGTGAACCACCATTTAGGATGTTCATCATTGGAACAGGCATAGTCAAAATGCTGTTATTACGAAGGTCTGCGATGTATTGGAAAAGTGGAATTTTCTTTTCGTCAGCAGCAGCGCGTGCAGCAGCTAGCGATACCGCTAAAGTTGCGTTCGCACCTAATTTTTCTTTGTTTTCAGTACCGTCAAGCGCGATCATTGTGTTATCAATGTCTTTTTGTTCGAATACTGATTTACCCAACAATGCATCACGAATTACTGTGTTAACGTTGTTAACCGCAGTTTTAACGCCTTTACCTAAGTAACGAGCTTTGTCGCCGTCACGAAGTTCTAAAGCTTCACGAGAACCAGTTGAAGCACCAGATGGTGCACATGCACGGCCTACAACGCCAGAGGCTAAGGTTACGTCTGCTTCGATGGTAGGGTTACCACGAGAGTCCAAAATTTCACGTGCACGAATGTCAACGATTTGACTCATGAACAATTCCTCAGTTGATTAATAAAAATGATGCGTCAAAAGTGACGCATCAATGTGTATCGAATTAGTGTGTGTCTAACTTTGCGAAACCTTTAACTAAGGTATCGAGCTCTTTTAACTGTGCCAAGAAAGGTTCCAACTGTGACATGCGTAGCGCACATGGACCGTCACATTTGGCATTTTCTGGATCTGGATGAGCTTCTAAGAACAATCCTGCTAAACCAGTCGCCATACCTGCTCGTGCCAGTGTCGTGATTTGCGCACGACGACCACCTGCAGAATCCGCACGACCACCCGGCGTTTGAAGCGCATGCGTAACATCAAAGAACACAGGGACATTCATTTCTTTCATGATGTCAAAGCCCAACATGTCTACAACTAAATTATTGTAACCAAATGCTGAACCACGTTCACAAAGAATCAGTTTGTCATTCCCTGCTTCCAAACACTTATGCAGAATATGACGCATTTCGTGTGGTGCGAGGAACTGTGCTTTTTTGATGTTGATGATGGCATCAGTTTTCGCCATCGCTTCAACAAGGTCAGTCTGACGGCTTAAAAATGCAGGAAGTTGGATAATATCCGCAACTTCAGCAACAGGCGCAGCTTGGTATGGTTCATGTACGTCAGTAATAATCGGCACATTAAAGTGTTTTTTAATGTCAGCTAACCACTCGATTCCTTTTTCCAGGCCTGGGCCACGGAAAGAGTTCAAGCTTGAACGATTGGCTTTATCAAAACTTGCTTTAAACACATATGGAATATCCAAGCGTTTGCAGATATCCACATAGGTTTCAGCAATTTCAAAAGCAAGGTCTTTTGACTCAAGTACGTTCATGCCGCCGAATAGTACAAATGGCAAATGATTTGCCATTTGTATATCGCCTAAACGTACAATTTCCTTTGGTTTTAATTGTGACATTTAAACTCTTCCTGGTTTAGTCAAAAACACATTATTTCGCTTTTTGGTACTGCTTTTTAGCAGCATCAATAAAGCCTGCGAATAATGGGTGTCCATCACGTGGTGAACTTGTAAATTCCGGATGGAATTGTACAGCAATAAACCAAGGATGTTCAGGAATTTCAACAGTTTCAACAAGACGCTGTACTGGAGAATAACCTGAAATCTTCATGCCTTTTTCTTCAAGCACTGGGATATAACGGTTGTTCATTTCATAACGATGACGATGACGTTCAACGATCTCTTCAGAACCGTAAACTTGTGCAGTTCTTGTTCCTGCAACCAATTCAGATTTTTGAGCACCCAGACGCATTGTGCCGCCTAAGTCAGAATCTGCATTACGTTGTTGAACTTCGCCGCGCTCATCTAACCATTCAGTGATTAGACCAATCAATGGTGATTTTGTAGAACGGTTAAATTCAGTTGAAGTTGCATCGCTAATACCCGCAACGTTGCGCGCATATTCGATCACAGCCAACTGCATACCTAAACAGATGCCGAGGAACGGTACACCGTTTTCACGTGCAAAACGAATCGCTTTCATTTTGCCTTCTGTACCACGTTCACCGAAACCACCTGGCACTAAGATTGCATCCGCGTCTTTTAATACGTCGTTTACATCTTGGCTTTCAAGCTCTTCTGCATTGACGTAGTCGATTTGAACTTTCACACGGTTTTGAATACCCGCATGTAAAAGTGCTTCGTTTACAGATTTGTATGCATCTGGAAGTTCAACGTATTTACCAACCATCGCTACACGAACTGTGTATTCAGGGTTCAGTAATGCATCTACAACGTTATCCCAGTCTGTAAGATCAGCTTCTGGAAGATCGCTATAACCAAAACGTTCACAAATTAAATCGTCAACGTTTTGTTCATAGAAAGTACGTGGAATTTGGTAAATTGAACGCGCATCTTTACATACCACAACTGCACGTGCTTCAACGTTCGTAAATAACGCGATTTTACGTGTAGTATCAGCATCAACATCATGCTCTGTACGGCAGATCAGGATGTCTGGTTGAATACCAATCGATAAAAGCTCTTTTACAGAGTGTTGAGTTGGTTTGGTTTTTAATTCAGCAGCTGACTTAATGTATGGGAGTAAAGTTAAGTGCATTAACATTGTGCGCTTATGACCTAGTTCGACCATAAGTTGACGTACAGATTCCATGAATGGGAGAGATTCAATGTCACCTACTGTACCGCCGATCTCAACGATCGCAACGTCATAGCCTTCACCTGCGCGAAGAACACGTTCTTTAATATTGTCAGTAATATGTGGAATAACTTGAACTGTACCACCGAGGTAGTCACCACGACGTTCTTTATTCAAGACATCTTGGTACACTCGTCCTGAAGTAAAGTTGTTCAGTTTGGTCATTTTCGCACGACGCAAGAAACGTTCGTAATAACCCAAGTCTAAGTCAGTTTCAGCACCATCCTCTGTGACAAAAACTTCACCGTGTTGGAATGGACTCATAGTCCCTGGATCGACATTAATGTATGGATCCATTTTTACCATGGTTACTTTTAAACCACGGGCTTCTAAAAGCGCAGCCACTGATGCAGCTGAAATACCTTTACCTAGTGATGATACAACACCACCAGTAACGAAAATAAAATGGGTCATTAAGTTTCTCGTACAATGGAGCCTAAATTGGCCTACAATGTTGTGCGATTTTACTTTACTCTGTACCAAGAAAGCAAAGTCATTCCGCATCAATTCATAGAACAATTAACAATTGGCTATTGTAACAGCAATTATCATAAAAATTTAGAGTAAGTTCTTATCATTTCTATATTCTTATTTGCTGTTATAATGCAGTTATCCAATCCACACTTTTTTGTTTTGTGTAATTATGAATAAGAAACTTTTAATCTGCGGTGCAATCGCAACAGGTCTACTTCTTACAGCATGTGTAAAAAAAGAAGCACCAAAAGAAGAAGAACAGGAACAGGTTGAAGTTGCAGCATCTGAACCAACAGCATCTGTACCTACACAATTAGAACCAGTTGAAGAACAACCAGTTGTTGAAGAACCGACTCAACAGCATGTTGAAGTGATTCGTGAAGAGACACCGAATACAACAACTGAAATTCGTCGTGAACCTACTCCTCCTGCAGAAGCTCCTGCTCCAAAAGCAGAAGCACCTAAAGCAGCAGAAAAACCTGCGCAAGCTGCTCAACCTAAACAAAACTCAGGTTCTGCACAGTCTGAAGATGACGCCGTAGCTGCTGCCATTGCTGCTGCAACACCAGCTTTAGAGAACTAAGATCGAAGTTTTATCAAACAAATGATCAAAAAAACCCGGCAAAAGTCGGGTTTTTTATTGTTTCTATGTAAATAAAAATCTGTACCCGACGATGCACTGTTTTTCTCACAACTATTCTTGTAATTTTTCAGCTAAATATTCAATAAATAAACGAACACGTTTCGGTAAATGCTCTTGTTGATAATAGACAGCATGAATAAGCTGTTCATGCGGTTCAATTTGATCGTCTAAAAATTGTACCAATCGCCCTTCTGCAATATCTTTTTCTAACATAAAAATCGAAAGACAAGCGATGCCCATCCCATGAATCGCAAGCTCGCGTATCGTTTCACCATTTGACGCCTTGATGTTCGGGCGGATCGTCAGGGGCTTCCCTGCGACTTGGATCGGCCAAGTATTCATATGGGTAATTTGACTAAATCCAAGTAAAGCATGTGCGGTTAGCTCTTCAGCATTTTGCGGACGTCCATGCTGCTGAAGGTATTCAGGACTCGCCACCAAACACAGTCGACTCTTGTAGATAAGTTTTGCATGCAAACTGGAGTCGCTTAATTTTCCAAAGCGAATTGCGACATCTGCTTTATGCTCTAATAAGTCAATCACTTGATCATGATTCACCAATTCAATCTGTATATGCGGATAACGTGCATTAAATTCTGGTATCAAGGGAACGATCATATGCAGAATAAACGAAATCGCAGAATCGACCCGCACCAACCCCGAAGTATCTGCATCTAATTTCAGCAGAGAATCTTCCGCTTCACTCAAATCATTCAATATCCGCCGTGTTTTAGCTAAAAATAATTGCCCCTCTTGCGTCAGCTTAATTTTGCGGGTTGTTCGTTCCAACAGGGTTACATTTAATTTAGATTCCAGACGCTGTAATGCACGGCTGACACCAGATGCTGTTTGATCCAGTCTTTCTGCTGCTTTGATAATAGAGCCGCTATCTACAATAACAGTAAAAGCCTGCAGCTCCTCAATGGTCGATTTCATTGCATATTCTAATTCGTGATTTTTAATCAATAATATATTCCAAACTCATGCATTTTTCTTCATTAAAATTAGCAGCACAATAGCATCAACTCAAAAAAAGAGAATTCCTGATGATTGTTCCTCAATTTGGTGTCGGCACCTTCCGTTTGACAGGTGACACTGTCATTCATTCTGTTAAAACTGCCTTAGAAGTTGGATATCGTGCTGTAGACACCGCACAAATCTACGGTAATGAAGCAGAAGTAGGCCAAGCAATCGATGAAAGTCAGGTCAATCGAGCTGATATTTTCTTAACCACGAAAATTTGGACTGAAAATTATGCTGCCGACAAACTGATACCCAGTCTAAAAGACAGCTTAATTAAATTAAGGACGGATGCAGTTAACCTCACACTTATTCATTGGCCTGCACCTGCACTTGGAGTCAATATTCCAGAATTAATGGGACATTTACTTGAGGCAAAAAAACAAGGTTTGACTGAATATATTGGTGTATCTAATTTTAATATTGAGCTTACTCAACAAGCTATTGACAGTATAGGTGCTGAGCAGATTGCAACCAATCAAATTGAACTGAGTCCTTATCTTCAAAATGAACGACTTGCGACTTACTTAAAACAGCAAAATATTGATGTCACCTCTTATATGACCTTGGCTTATGGCAAAGTGCTAAATGACCCAATACTTTCTGATATTGCAGCACAACACCAAGCTTCAGTTGCACAAGTGACACTCGCTTGGGCGCTGCAAAAGGGTTATGCCGTAATTCCATCGTCAACCCAACGTGAACATTTAACCAGTAACTTAAAAGCTCAAGACATTCATTTAACATCAGAACAGATGCAGGCCATTGCCACACTAGACAGAAATGCACGTGAAGTGAACCCACCTGAACTTGCTCCAGTGTGGGATATTTAATATGAAATTCAATCTTCCATTAATTGCATTAGCCGTAGGTGCTTTTGCAATTGGCACAACAGAATTTTCACCGATGGGTTTTTTGCCTGAAATCGCAGCAGATTTATCGGTTTCCATTCCTCAAGCGGGCTTACTGATTAGTGCCTATGCCGTTGGCGTCATGATTGGTGCCCCATTAATGACCTTATGGTTAGCACGTTTTCCTAAACGTACTGCCCTTATTTTACTAATGGCAATCTTTACCATCGGTAATATTTTGGCAACGATTGCACCCAATTATCTCGGTTTAATGGCGGCACGTTTGGTGACTAGCTTAAATCATGGGGCATTTTTTGGCTTAGGTTCTGTCGTTGCAGCGAGTGTTGTGCCGAAAGATAAACAAGCCAGTGCCGTTGCTATGATGTTTATGGGCTTGACCATTGCCAATATTGGCGGCGTGCCACTCGCAACGTGGGTGGGGCAAAATATCGGTTGGCGTATGTCTTTTGCCGCTATTACCTTACTGGGCATCATCACCATGTTGGCATTATGGAAAGCACTACCTCACCAGCAACAGACCGAAAAACCTGATGTACGAGCAGAGTTAAAAGTATTAACACGCATGCCTGTTGTTTTAGCACTGCTCACCACGGTAATGAGTGCTGGAGCTATGTTCGCGCTCTATACCTATATTGCACCGAGCTTAAAAGTCTTTACCCATGCAAGCCCTGAGCTTATCACTTTCATGTTGGTCTTAATCGGGATCGGATTTTCAATCGGTAACCATTACGGTGGTAAGTTTGCAGATCAATCCTTAGATAAAACCTTGATTGGCTTTTTAGTCTTACTGATGCTGATGATGCTGTTATTTCCAATTTTAGCAACAACCACCATTGGCGCGGCGATTGCATTAATCATCTGGGGAGCAGCAGCCTTTGCCGTTGTGCCACCTTTACAAATGCGTGTTATGACAGTCGCTCACGATGCACCAGGCCTTGCTTCTTCAGTGAACATCGGTGCATTTAATCTTGGAAATGCTTTGGGTGCAGTCGCAGGTGCCGCGGTGCTCAATCTCAACCTAAGCTATGCTGCAGTATCTTATACAGGAGCGACATTGAGTGCTATAGCGTTGATTTTAGTATTGATACAGATGAAGCTTAAACCTCAAACAACTGCATGTTGCGCACAAGCCGAGTAACACACACTTAAAATAGCCTATCCAAAGTAGGCTATTTTTTAGTTCGCATATAACTTTAAAAAATCTGCCATCAATTTGGTTGCCCATGAATGGGTATCAACAAGACCTTCATAATAACCACAGTGACTGCCTTTTTTGGTGGTCACCACCACCACATTCGGCAAAGAACGAATTAATTCTTTATAGGGCTCAAAGTTTTGAATGTGGCAAATAGGATCGTCTTCGGCATTTAAAATCATCAAAGGAATTTTAAGATTTTCAAATACATAAATTGGGTTGGTGGATTTGGCATAACTTTCATAATCAGTAAAACCCGCCATTTGAAAATATGTACGTTCAAACTGCGCCAGATCTTTACTTTTTAGGACTTCTATTAAAGATGGTGTTGTTGACCATGTTGCAGAATAAGGTTCTACAAATTTCTGAAAGAGCTTCTTGGTCATCATTTTACTGTAAAAAGGATGGACATTTTTAAAGCCAAGCTCTGTGTCATAGCCCGGACATAAAGCAAAAGCCGCTTTAAATGGTGTTTCCTCCCCTTGTTCGCCTAAATAGCGGACCAATAGCCCCGTTCCGGCAGATGAACCAACGCCAAATAAATTCGATTCAGGAAATTTCTGCTGAATAAAGACAATCTGTTCACGTAGGTCATCGGTTGAACCAAATAAATTTATTTTGGCAACAGGCATAGGTAAATTGGCATGACCGCGTCTTAAACAGAGTGCAATGCGCCAACCTGTATATAGATGAAGATCCCTCACCACTTCTCGCATACTTTCAGGCGTTCCCGTAATCGTATGCATGAGCACCACAGTTGGCACAGCCGCAGGTAAATCTAAACCTAACCATGCAATGGCTGTGATTCCACCATCAGCCATGGTTAGCTGCTCTATGGCATCATATTTAAGCTTCACTTGACGCTTTTTAATGACATCAAAATATAGTAAATGTGCGTGGGTATTCGACAGCCAAGGCGTAGGGCGATATTTTTCATGTAGTTGCTTTAACTTCGGCAGCACATGTTTCATTTGCCCTTCAGGATGATAATAAAGCTGTGGTAATTCTGCACCGATTGCATGATCTACAAAATTTAAAAGAGCCTGACGCCCTTTATGCATCACATTATTCATTGACCTTACCTTCACCTCGCTTCGCACTACAGCAAATCATTTCAATCTTTTCACTTTGACCAACAAGGCCCATTAAACAAACGTATCTACAAAACCATATCTCACTAGCAATATTTGTTTACTTAAACCTCATAAGCAAAAAGCATGACAATATCCATCATGCTTTTTATCATTCTGTGATGAGCATTTAAAAATCAGCAGATTCAAGGCTGATATTGCATAATGCGCTCACCCATTTTCGCCGCCAATGCTTCCAAGCCACTTTTCGGACGGAGCATGACTTCAAAATCAATCATCTGTCCTTGTTCATTAAACTGAATCATGTCGATCCCTTTTAATTTTTTCTCGCCAACATTGGCAGAAAACTCAAGCACCACATTTAAACCATCTTCTGAGTAAAACTCACGGTGATAGGTAAAATTTTCAAAAATTTGAATCACATTGGTCAAAATAAAAGTTACTACAGGCTTACCTGGATATGGGTTAAACGCGACAGGTGAACGAAACACCACATCCTCTGCCAAGAGTTCATTTAAAATATTCATATCCCGTGTGTCGAGCATTTCGTGCCAACGTGCAACAGATTTTTTTGTTATTTCAATAGTCATGTTTATGTCCTTTTTTGTTGATGAATCATTTCCCTCTCCCCAATCCTCTCCCAAAGGGAGAGGAAGTACGACAACTGCACATCAAATTGAATATAGTCATCATAGTTTAGTATGAGGCTGATTAAATCACCGCTGCCAAGTCAGCACCTTGACGAATTGCACGTTTAGCATCTAGCTCTCCTGCTTCTTTCGCACCACCAATTAAATGTACAGATTTACCCGCAGTTTTTAATTGCTCATACATTGCTGTAAAAGGCTCTTGACCTGCACAAATCACCACATGATCAACATCTAAAATACGTGGTTGACCATCAACGGTAATATGCAAACCTTGATCATCAATTTTGTCGTAGCTTGCACCCGCAATCATTTTCACGTCGCGGTGTTTCAAACCTGTACGGTGAATCCAACCCGTGGTTTTACCTAAGCCTGCACCAACCGATTTAACCTTACGCTGCAATAAATACACTTCACGCGGCGATTCTTCGACGTCTGGATGTTTTAAGCCACCAACTTGTGCATAGGTTGTATCAATACCCCATTCATCATAAAATTTCTCTGGATTGAGGCTACCGCTTTCACCTTCATGCGTTAAATACTCAGCCGTATCAAAACCAATACCGCCTGCACCAATGATCGCTACACGTTTGCCCACAGGTTGACGTTCACGTAAAACCTGTAAATAACTCAATACTTTTGGATGATCAATACCATCTATATCTAACTGACGTGGTGTTACACCCGTCGCCACCACGATGTCATCAAAATCAGACTGAGCTAATTCTTCATAGGTTGCCGTATGGTTCAGTACCAATTTAATCTGAGGCAATAGTTCTATTTTGCGTTTGAAATAGCGCAGCGTTTCATAAAACTCTTCTTTACCAGGAATCGTTTTCGCAATATTAAACTGCCCACCAATTTGGCTTGAAGCTTCAAAAACCGTTACGTTGTGACCACGTTCTGCTGCATAAGTTGCAAAGCTTAAACCCGCAGGTCCCGCACCAATCACAGCGATATTTTTCACCTGTGCAGATTCTTTAAAAATCAGTTCAGTTTCATAGCAGGCTTGAGGGTTAACCAAACATGTTGCAATTTTCATCGAGAAAATATGATCTAGGCAGGCTTGGTTACAACCAATACAGGTATTAATTTCATCACTACGACCTTGTTCTGCTTTTTCCACAAAACGTGGGTCAGCCAGCATTGGACGTGCCATAGACACCATATCTGCATCACCAGAAGCAAGTACATGCTCAGCCATTTCAGGAGTGTTAATACGGTTTGAGGTGATTAAAGGAACATTCACAATGCCTTTTAATTTCTTGGTCACCCATGTAAATGCAGCACGTGGCACTTTGGTTGCAATGGTCGGAATACGTGCTTCGTGCCAGCCAATACCGGTATTGATAATGGTTGCACCGGCTTTTTCAATAGCTTTTGCAAGTTGCACAACTTCTTCGAAAGTCGAACCGCCTTCAACCAAATCCAACATAGAAAGACGAAAAATAATAATAAAATTTTCACCGACTAATTCACGCGTACGACGCACGATCTCAATTGGAAAACGAATCCGGTTTTCATAACTGCCACCCCATTCATCATCACGGTGGTTGGTACGTGCAGCAATAAACTCATTAATTAAATAACCTTCTGACCCCATGACTTCTACACCGTCATAACCCGCTGTTTGTGCTAACTGAGCACATCGAGCAAAGTCATTGATCGTGCGTTCGACGTCTGCTGTGCTTAAAGCTTGCGGTTTTACTGGGTTAATTGGTGCTTGAATAGATGAAGGTGCAACATTATTGGCTTGATACGAGTAGCGACCTGTATGCAAAATCTGCATCGCAATTTTACCGCCAGCATCATGTACCGCTTGCGTAATCACTTTATGTTTTTCTGCTTCTTCTAAAGAGTCTAATTTTGAACCACCAGCAAATGTCACACCATCATCATTGGGAGAAATACCACCAGTTACAATCAGACCTACACCACCTTTCGCACGCTCAGCGTAAAAAGCTGCCATGCGTTCATAGCCACCCGGTGCTTCTTCAAGGCCGATATGCATAGAACCCATCAATACACGGTTCTTTAGCGTTGTAAAACCTAAATCTAGTGGTGCCAATAAATTTGGATAATTTGACATTTTTTCTCCTTAGCGTGCTGAAAAGCTGGCTATTTTTATCTTCGCTTGTATACGAGCTTTCTATTTCCATCTACGCATACAAGATTTTTGCAACTTGTTGCACTAATTTATATGCGAGATTTGATTTTTATGCAACATGTTGCATAATAAAAAGTACAAAACTATTTTGACTGAGCCATATATGTCTTTAGCCCATGTTTTACTCACGAGCTTACTTGAAAAACCGAGTACAGGAATTGACCTTGCACGCCGTTTTGACCGCTCTATGGGCTTTTTTTGGAATGCGACACATCAGCAAATCTACCGTGAACTCAGTGGTATGCAGCAAAAAGGCTGGATCAGCACCATTGAAGATGACCACAGTACAACCCGTAAAAAAACCTACCAAGTTGAACAGCTTGGACGTGTTGAATTAGCCAATTGGATGGTTGAGCAAAGCCCTCCGGCTCAGTTACGTGAAGAGTTAATGGTTCGTTTACGTGCTGAAGCTCAACTGGGCACAAACGGCGTATTACCCGAATTAGAACGTCACCTAGAAATTCACAAAGAAAAACTAAAAGTGTACCAGTCTATTTTTGCAAAAGACTTTGCACATGCGCATGATGAAGACCGTACTTTGTACATTCATAAAATGATTTTACAGCTTGGGATTGATTTGGAAATCGGTTGGATCAAATGGCTTGAAACCATCATTCCACAGTTGCATAAGTTTAATCGCTAAAACAAAAAATAAATAGGAAGCCGCATGCCACACTATACAATGCCCGATCAGCAACAACTGTATGTTCGTGAATATGGTCAAGGAGAACCCATCCTGGTTTTATCTGGACTGGGCATGCAAAGTTGGCAATGGCACCCTTTTCTATATCAACACCGAAAGCATTTTAAATTTATCATTCCAGACTGGCGTGGATTTGGCGGCTCTAAACATTGTCAAATTCCAAATACGGACACCATTTCAAGCCATTGGCGAGATATTGACAGCTTAGTTTCCCAGCTTGGTTACGATAAAATCACGGTGATTGCCTACTCCATGGGGGCAACGACCACCATGCACGGTTTAAAATACGGTCAGTTTGCTGAAAAAATTAAACGTTATTTGCACATCGATCAAACGCCTAAAATACGAGTAGATGCAGATTGGCAATATGGTTTATATGGCAAACGCCACACTGAGTTTTTAAGTATTTTAGAAGACATCTCGAAGGTACTTGCAACCAACCTCTCCGTGCCATTTGCACAGCAGATGAATAAACATGACCGTCAAGGTCTGGTCGACACTTGGTTAAGGTTCATAGACTTACAAAATAGCAATCCTTATGCATTATCCGCTTTCCGTATTGCATACCAACAACCAACTTTACAGAAGCTGATGTTACCCTCACAAAGTGTGGCGTATTTATATTGGTATATTCAAAATTATTTAAACCATACTGAAGATTATCGTGAAGCCATTGCAGCACTCACCGCGCCAACAACTTTTTTCACAGGGGCAAAATCGATCCTCTATCCTGCTCAAGGTCAAAAAATTATTGCTGACAGCCTAGCCAATGCAGAGCAGATTATTTTTAAAAAATCGGGACACACGCCATTGCTCAGTGAACCGGTCAAATTCAGCCGTGAAATCACCAAGTTCTTAAAACAAGCGCTCTAATAAGACTGAATAAAAAAATAGGCTCAATACTTTCAAGAATGAGCCTATGTTTTATGCAGAAAGGTGTTACTTAAACGTTTGCTTCAAAATTGAATTTCAAATTTAACGTTATTATTACTTTTTAAAATAAGCACTAGAAAACCCGACGATCGTATTCAATTGCTTCCAAATCATATACTTGGTAAACGCAGTCAAATAAAGGACGCGCCAACTCCCCTTCATCATCATTCCGCACGATCAAGTAAATTTGGCTAATGGCCGCACTATCCGATAATTTCACATAATTCACATGCCTAAACTGCATAATTTGTACAGATTCAGGAACAATACAAATACCTTCGCCTGCTGCAACCATGCCTAGTGATTGCTGCAAATCTGCTTGGGTGTTAAAGCGTTTCGGCTCCATACCGTATTCTAAAAACAACGACTTGATCAGCGTTGCATAACTTTGACCATCCGTTGCTGGATAGATAAAAATCTGCTCATCTTTGAGATTATTTAATGCAATCTGCTGCTGTGAAGATAAAGGATGGCTCGAATGCACCGCAACAATTAGCGGCTCTTCACGCAATAGCACACGTTTAACCGCCTGATCCGACACACGAACTCGGCTAAAACATGCATCAACCCGACCTTCTTTTAATGCCTGAATCTGATCAACTGCACTCAGTTCGATTAAATTTACATTTAAGTGTGGGTATTGCTGGCGGAACAAATAAACAATTCGAGGTAATAAACCACAGAGTAACGAACCGCCATAGCCAATATTAATAGTACGTTCAGTGGCACTGGCCCGCTGCGTAATGAGCTTAATCTCTTCTGCATTGGAGAGTAATTTCACGGCTTGCTGATAAAAGAAACGGCCGATGGTGGTGGTTCTTAAAGGACGGCTGCCACGCTCAAAAAGCTGTGCACCCAACTCTTCTTCTAAATTTTGAATTTGACGACTTAAAGGAGGTTGAGCAATAAATAGCTTTTCAGCAGCCTTCGTAAAACTCTGTTCTTCTACAACGGCGACAAAGTAACGTAAATGTCTTAATTCCATGACATTGTCCTTTAATGTCGAATTTCTTTCATAATGGTCTTGTATTTGAATATATCAGGACGACACTCAAATCACATCCTTCAAATTCGGTTATTTAAAAGATGTATACACCACATTTATTGTTTGGTCATGCTAATGTGAAACGATTACAAGGTTAACCCGACTTTAGTCTTGGCAATTTTGCTCAACTTTCTCACATGAAAAACTACAAAACGTGATTGACTTCATGAAACAATTCAAGTTAATTAGCTAAATCGTTGCAAATATGGAATAAGAACAGTGCTGAGTGATCTAGATGATTTTTATTGTTTTGCCCAAGTGGTCGAGCATGGTGGTTTTAGTGCAGCAGAACGTGCAACAGATATTCCAAAATCAAAACTGAGTCGTCGGGTCTATAACTTAGAAGAACATTTAGGTGTCCGCCTAATTCAGCGTAGCTCACGACATTTTGCTGTTACTGATATTGGTATGAATATCTATCGACATGCACAAGTCATGATGAATGCAGCTCAAGCCGCACACGATTTGGTTGATCATCTCAGTACGCAGCCGCGCGGCTTAATTAAAGTCAGCTTACCGGTTTCCATCGCACAAAATGAAATGACCAAAATTTTGCCTGAATTTTTAAAACAATATCCAGAAATTAAAGTGCAAATGATGGTGACCAATCGCCGCGTAGATATCATTAATGAAGGCTTCGATCTTGCTCTACGTGTCCGTTCAAATCTAGATGACGACCCAAATTTAGTCATTCGTAAATTTGAAACGATTGAGCAGCACTTATTTGCCAGTCAGACCTATCTGAATAAATTTGGTGAACTCAAACAGCCCGAAGACTTATCACAGCATCAAATCTTAAGTATGGCGGATGAGCATCTCGATCAACATATTATTGTGACCGATGCACAGCATCATCAGAAAAAAATTAAAGTCAACCCAACGGTAATGGGCTCTGACCTATCGATGTTAGCTGCACTAGCCTGCCAAGATTGTGGCGTGGTGTTATTACCCGACAGTATTGTGTCCGATCATGTGAAATCAGGTGCTTTGGTTCATGTATTACCTGAATGGAAAGCTGCACATGGTATTTTCCATGCTGTATATCCATCTCGTCGTGGCTTATTACCGGCTGTACGTGTTTTCATTGATTATTTAGTTGAAAAACTCAGCCAACATGAACACGCTAAATTTTAGGCAAAAAAAAGCTTACCCATGTGATGGGTAAGCGAAAACTTAAAAACTAAGTAAAATCAGAAACTACAGCAGAATCTGTAATCATATTATATAAATAAAATACATCTTTATTAAATCGTTAATAGCTCTAACTGATTTTCAGAGTTATAAGCAAAACCTTAGTAAGCGTCCGCTGAACACACCTTATGAATTCATCCTATAAGCCTTAATTTAGTCCCCACTTAGAAACAAGTGGGGACTTAAATTTATGACTACAAATCATCAGACATCCATCGCATCTCTTGCGAA
>NZ_VPCH01000028.1:0-46026 GCF_013418285.1 Acinetobacter sp. YH12152 | reverse complement strand
CTATTTAAGTGATGTGCTGAAAAGGTTGCCGACACACAAAGTGACCCAAATTGAAGAATTGCTGCCGCACTGCTGGAAACCTAAATTGAATTAAAAAATAGGTATGGGATTCAGCGGACGCTTACAACATAACTCCCAAAACTATATAAAAAGGAATAGAGCTTATAAATGAACGCTTAATTATTAAGGAGCCTAGGGCTAACATTCCAAAAAATATCATGATGAGCTGTGGCAAACTTTTTAAAAGGGTTTGGGTAAAGCCCATCCCTACTAGGAGTCCGCAAAAGACAATAGCAATCAATATATTGGAAAGTTGTTTCTTCATTATTTTATTCTTTTTACCAGTCTTAAATTGGGTTGAGTATCAGTATTTAATTTTCAGAGATGACACTAGATTATTTCAATTTTTCATTTATTTCAAAATACTTCGGCAGGCTTAACAGCAATGATGAAAGTCAATCCTCTCATTTCTGAGAGGATTTATTTTAAGCTGTAGGCGTGTTATGGCCGAGTTCATGCTTGAATTGTCCGATAGCTTCAATTCGTTTCTGAATCAACATTTCACCAATATCAGGGCCTTTCACATCTGAAGGTAAGTCAGAAGCCTTAATATTACGAACCACCTGCATGGCATCTAAAACGTATTGAGCTTGCGGATAGGCACGATCCTCTAAACCTAAGCGACCACGTGAATCACATTCACAGGCTTGTACAAAGGCCTCTACGCGTTCAGGACGGCGTAGCACATCCATACGTTGTAACAGGCGCCACAAGGTACCCGGTTTTAAACTCAAGGCTTGATGGCATTTTAAATGCTCTTTACACACTGAGATGGCCAATTGTTTGGTATTGGTGGGAACTCGCATACGGTCACAGATTTCGGTAACAGGTTTTACCCCACGCTCTTCATGCATGATATGGCGCGGTAACTCATCTACTGGAGTGAGTGCTTTACCCAAGTCGTGTACCAGTACAGCAAAACGAACATCCAAAGAATAATTTGCACGACACGCTTGTTGTAGCGACATCATGGTATGAATACCACAATCAATTTCAGGATGATATTCAGGACGTTGTGGAATACCGTATAACGCATCAATTTCAGGGAACAAGACTTTTAAAGCGCCACAGGCTCTTAATACCTCAAAATATTCATCTGCGTGGTCTTCCATTAAGGCACGAGACGTTTCCTTCCATACACGTTCAGGTGTGAGAGCTTCAAGCTCACCCGATTGAGTAAGCTCTTGCATCAGTTCCAGTGTTTCATCAGCCACTTTAAAACCTAAAGCTTTATAACGTGCCGCAAAACGTGCAATACGCAAAACCCTTAATGGATCTTCGACGAAGGCATTAGACACATGACGAAGGACACGCTGTTCTAGATCACGTTGACCGCCATAGGGGTCATAGACATTACCTGCATCATCCATCGCTATCGCATTGATCGTGAGGTCGCGTCGAATGAGATCTTGCTCGAGTGTGACATTGACGTCGGTATAAAATTCAAAGCCATGATACCCATGTCCAGACTTACGTTCTGTACGGGCTAAGGCATATTCGTCTTTGGTCTCTGGATGAAGAAAAACAGGGAAATCTTTACCCACAGGTTGATAACCTTGAGCAAGTAATTGTTCCGGCGTTGCACCGACAACGACATAATCTTTTTCGTGATAGGGGTGCCCGAGCAAGTGATCTCGAACTGCACCGCCTACTAAATAAACTTGCATGAAAAAACCTCTATTCTTAGAGCAATCATGCTACAGAACAGAGGTTTTCTCAAGTCACAAAGTGTGTTCAAGTCAACTAAATTAGAGTGCTAATTTTTCGTTTTCTTGAATCTCTGCAACTGTTAATGCAGTCATATTCACTAAACGGCGAGTTGTCGCTGTTGGTGTTAAAATATGAACAGGTTTTGCAGCACCCAAAAGGATTGGGCCAATCGTCACGTTACTACCTGATGTTGATTTCAACAAGTTGAACGAAATGTTCGCTGCATCCAGATTAGGCATAATCAGCAAGTTCGCAGAACCTTTAAAACGTGAGTTCGGGTATGCGAAATGACGAATATTTTCATCTAATGCGGCATCACCATGCATTTCACCTTCAACTTCAAGTTCTGGTGCAATTTCTGACAAAATATCATAAACCTTCCGCATTTTTTGTGCGCTAGGATCATTTTGGTCAGAACCGAAACTTGAGTGAGAAAGCAATGCTACACGCGGCGTAATACCAAAACGGCGTACTTCTTCAGCCGCTAAAATAGTCATTTCAGCAAGTTGTTCAGCTGTTGGATTACGGTTAATGTAAGTATCAGCAATAAACAAGTTACGGTCTTCAAGCATCAATGCATTCAGCGTAAAGAAGTTATTGCGGCCTTCTTTTAGTCCAATCACATTGCTGACAAAGTCTAAGTGAATGTCATAGCTAGAATAAGTACCACATAACATACCATCAGCTACACCATGACGAACCAACATTGCCGCGATAAGTGTTGAACGACGACGTGCTTCACGCTGAGCATATTCAGGCGTTACACCTTTACGCTGCATGATGCTGTAGTAATCATCTGCAAACTTATCGTAATCAGGGTTTTTCTCTTGATCGACGATAGTGATGTTCACGCCGTCTTCAAGGCGAAGGCCTAATTTCTTGATGTTTGCTTCAATGACTGCTGGGCGACCGACAAGAATTGGTTTTGCTAAACTTTCATCAACTGCAATTTGTACTGCGCGAAGTACACGTAAATCTTCACCTTCAGCATATGCAATACGTTTTGGATCAGTTTTCGCTTGCGCAAAAATTGGTTTCATCATGAATGCAGAGTTATAAACAAACTCAGACAAACGTTGACGATACGCAGAGAAGTCTTGAATTGGACGAGTTGCAACACCTGAATCCATCGCTGCTTGCGCAATTGCAGGTGCAATCTCAAGAATCAAACGTTGATCTAATGGGCGGGGAATGAGGTAATCACGACCAAATGAAGCAGATTTTTCACCATACGATGCAGCATCAGCTTCGACATGTGCCATGCGAGCAATCGCATGTACACAAGCAATCTTCATCTCTTCATTAATTGTTGTAGCACCAACATCGAGTGCACCACGGAAGATATAAGGGAAGCAAAGCGCATTGTTCACTTGGTTTGGATAGTCTGAACGACCAGTTGCCATAATCACGTCTGGACGTGCTTCATGTGCATGTTCAGGAAGAATTTCAGGGTCTGGGTTAGCAAGGGCAAAGATGATCGGATCTTTCGCCATGACTTTAACCATTTCTTTGGTCAAAATACCTGCTGCAGAAAGACCAAGGAACATGTCCGCACCTTCCATTACATCAGCAAGCTGAGAGCCTTCGATGTCTTGAACGTATGCTTTTTTAGACTCATCCAAGCCTTCACGTTTAGTGGTCAATAAACCGCGTGAATCTGCCACAACGATGTTTTCTTTTTTCACGCCAAGTGCGCAAAGTAAGTTCAAACATGAAAGGGCAGCAGCACCTGCGCCAGAAGCGACAATTTTGATTTCTTCAATTTTTTTGCCATTGAGTTGAAGTGCATTCAGTAATGCAGAACCCACAATGATCGATGTACCGTGTTGGTCATCATGGAACACAGGAATATTCATGCGTTCACGAAGTTTTTGCTCGATGTAGAAACACTCTGGGGCCTTGATGTCTTCAAGGTTGATACCACCGAAAGTTGGTTCTAATGCTGCAACGATATCTACGATTTTGTCTGGATCGTTTTCAGCAATTTCAATGTCAAAAACATCAACACCAGCGAATTTTTTGAATAGAACGCCTTTACCTTCCATAACAGGTTTTGACGCTAAAGGACCAATGTTACCTAAGCCCAGTACGGCTGTACCGTTACTGACTACAGCAACAAGATTACCGCGCGCTGTGTAAAGTGCAGCAGTAGATGGGTCGCGTTCAATTTCTAAACAAGGTGCAGCGACACCTGGCGAGTATGCGAGGGCTAAATCGTGTTGGTTGACCAATTGTTTGCTTGGTGTAACGCTGATTTTCCCCGGAGTTGGAAATTCGTGATAATACAAAGCCTGCTGTTTTAAAGATTGATCGTCCATCTGTATCTCGATTGTGTTTTGTTTATCCAATATAAAGCTGCAATGCTTGCTTTATCCGCTTGAATATAACATTAGTTGCACAGTTGGGACAGTCGAAGTCGCGTCTTTTTCAGACAATCTTATAGCTCAGGCATAGTGACTTATATTAAGTAAGTATAAGCAGGCGAAGAGATATTATTTTCAAGGAACACGGTTGCCTCTTCTTGTGGCAGTGGCTTAGAGAAAAAATAGCCTTGAGCAATGTCACATTCTAAGTCTTGTAGATACTGTAACTGCTGTTCAGTTTCAATCCCTTCAGCGACTACCGTCATGCCCATCGCTTTACCCATGGCAATCATGGCACTAACGATGGCCAATTGTTTATTTTCACCAATTTTAGAGATAAAACTGCGATCTATTTTTAAAATATCAATTGGAAAATCAGCCAGATAGGATAGAGATGAGTAGCCCGTACCAAAGTCATCAAGTGAAATATTGATTTTACGTTTTTTTATTTCGTTTAATAGTTCACGTACTGAATCTAGATTTTCGACCAAAGAGGATTCAGTAATTTCCAGTTCCAGACTGGCACCATCAATTTGATTGGCATCTATCGCTTCATCTAAATCATTTAATAATTGTCCACGGCGCAGTTGCTGTGCAACAATATTGACGGATACACAAATATTTTGATAACCCAAATTATTCCAAAAGCGAATTTGCTGCGCGGTTTTTTGCAGGACAAAACGCCCGATATCGGAAATTAAACTGGTTTGTTCTGCTAAAGGAATAAATAAGCCCGGTGGTATTAAGCCTTTTTCAGGATGATTCCAGCGCACCAAGGCTTCAAAACCGTAAATATTTTTATCACGGAAATTGATCTTCGGTTGGTAATACACCACCAGCTCATTATTTTGAATGGCTTTACGCAAGTCGCGTTCCAAGAAGATCCCTTGCTCTAATAATGCGGTATTTTCATTGGAATAATAACGTGTAGTATTGCCTCCCAAATTTTTAGCTTCGCTCAGCGCTTGTTCTGCACAGTTATTTAGATAATCTAGCTGACGGCCATGCTCAGGATAGAACGCTACACCCATCGATAAGGTGATGACATGTTCTTGGCCAAAAATATTAAATGGAATGCTAAAGGCTTTATTGATGCGTTCACAATGCTCTTGCACAGAAGGGCGGATATGTGAAATTTCATACACAATCGCAAAATCATCGCCATTTAAATGCGCAACAAATAATGCTTCGGCATTGGTCAGACGCAAACGCTGTGCGACTTGGCGTAACAGTTCGTCACCACCATTGTTGCTGAGATATTCATTTAATGGACGGAAACGGTCGATGTTTAAACGTATGACGGCCAACTGTTTAATCGAATCTTGTTGCGAAACTAAATACTGATGCAGTTGATAGTTGTAATAAAAACGGTTCGGCAAATCCGTTAAGGTGTCATAATTTTCTAAATAAGATAAACGTTGTTCTTGCAATTTACGTTCGGTCAGGTCTGAGACAATTCCAATGTAATGGGTGACGCGATTTTGATCATCCGTAATCGCATTAATATGCATCCATAGTGTCAGTTCTTTACCTGAAAGAAATTTTTCGTGCAATTCACCATCATACTCACCAATTTTCAGCACTTGTTTAATTATCGAATAGTGCATACTACGTTGAATTGATTTGTAATTTGCAGTGATATCAAAAAGATGTTTACCAATAATTTGGTCGTAGTTAAAGCCGGTTAATTGTTCGTAAAACGGATTGACTTCGATATAGCACAGCTCTTCATTTAAAATGAAAATCCCTTCAGCAGCTTGTTCGAGTACACTGGCTGCAAGTTTTAAACGTTCTTGAGACGTCCGTTCTTGATGGATATCACGACGAATACCGACCATGCGCAAGGGCTTGCGGTTATCTGGATCGCGTTGAATGACTCGCCCTATATCATGTACCCAACTCCATTTTCCTTGACTGTTTTGAATCCGATAGGTGGCCTCATAACGGTCTTTAAATCCACGAAGATGTTGAATCATTGCTGATTTAAAATGAGGAATATCATCAGGATGAATCACATGCTGTAATTGTTGCTGATGCTCTTTCGAATGTCTAAGGGTTTTTTCTTGCTTATAGTTGGTGACCACGATTTTACGATCTTTGATATTCCAATCCCAAGGGCGTAAACCGGCGATTTCATGTGCAAGGACTAAATTGGCTTGTTGGTTTTCTAAATCCTTGTTCATTTGCTCAATGTCGAAGGTCCGCTCTTTGACTTTCTGTTCAAGTATTTGGTTACCTAGCTGTAGTTGTAATTCGATGTCACGTGATTTGTTGACTTCGTCTTGGAGCTGCTGACACAGTTCATCAGTCCATTTGACTTGTTGCTTGGCACTATCGACCAGTAGGTTATTTTTAGCATGTAAAGTCGATACACGACGATGAATTCGATATGACGTCATGGCGCACATTAGAATCACAATGAGCCCAAAATTAATACTCAGGCTAAATAAGTGATTTGAACCATCTAAGAAAAAGAACTGTGCAATCAGATAAGGCACGATAGACGGGATAAATGCCAAACAAAAATAATTGAGTTTTTGCGTTAAATAGGTCAAACCAAAGGTTTGTGTCACGATCAAGAGTAGGGCGGAGAGCGTTAAGGCCTGAATCGGTTCAAAGCTTTGATTGGTCGCAGGTAAATAGTAAAAAATTAAAAAGATACCGCTCGCAATCAGCGTGCCGACTGAAAAACACTGAAACTGTAGCCAACGATGCGCAATCATCAGTGAATATTGTTCAGGTTTAAAATAAACGGTGCTAATCAGCCAACATAAACTGACAAAAACTTCGGTAAAAATAAACCAAATATTGAAATATAAAGATGGCGATTTATAAAAAATTTGATATATCGAAAAAATATATAAGCAAATAATCAGAATACTGACTAAAAAATAGCGGCTATGGCGAATCGTGTTCGCAATTTGAGCAGTATGATTGTACTGCTTGATATATTCATCTTGTTTATACGTCATGAATATAAAAACCCTGCCTTAACCAAATTTAGATCGTTGTATTTGTATTGTTCCTGAGAGTATTTGTTTATTCTTAGTAACAAATCATTTGTTTTTATTGACTCTAGGGTAATTGCGTTACAAATAAAAAGCAATATCGAGGATGTCATCATTGATGCTTTCAGATGAACTATCGAGTAAAAATTAAATAAATTTATAATTTAAAATTGAAAGTGCAACTACAGGTGCAGTTTCTGTGCGAAGGACACGTTCACCGATACACCAGTTCACAAAACCTTTCTCATTTGCTGCGCTGATCTCGGCTTCGCTCAAGCCACCTTCAGGGCCTATCAGTAAGGCAAATTGTGGGTCAGCATCAGCTAATACATCAACTTCATCTTTATTGGGTGCGAGTACCAACTTGGTAGTCGGAAGATTACTCTCCAGCCATTTTTCAAGGGAAAGGGGCGCAAGTACTTTAGGGACAATGTTGAGACCACATTGTTCACATGCAGCAATGGCAATACCTTGCCAATGGTCGAGTTTCTTTTGATCACGATCGTACTTCAAACGCATTTCACAACGTTCGGATGTGAGTAGTTGAATTTCAGAAACACCGAGTTCAACCGCTTTTTGAATCGCATAATCCATGCGGTCGCCTTTGCTCATCACTTGACCCAAGAGTGCCGTAAAATGTGGTGTGCGATTGCTTGGATTGAATTGCAAAACTTGGACGGCAGCCGACTTTTTAGCGACTTCAACCAATTCAACATGGTATTCGCCACCTTGCCCATTGAACAAAGTGGCAGTTTCGCCCACGTGAGCACGTAAAACTTTTACCCAGTGATGAAACACTGTTTCCGTTAATTCAACAGTCGTATCAACAGTTAAATCAGCTTCAATATAAAAACGTGGCATTAAAGTTTTACTCTCAAATAGGTCGAAATGTCTTATGCAAGACCGAGGTCTTTCACAAGTTGGCGTGTAGGGTCAGTGGTGTTCATGGTATAGAAGTGCAAGCTTGGCGCACCACCAGCAATCAGGCGTTCGCAAAGTTTTACAATCACTTCATGACCAAAGGCTTTGATCGATGCTGTGTCGTCGCCATAAGTCGCAAGCTGTTTACGAATCCAGCGAGGAATTTCTGCACCTGTACCATCTGCAAAGCGGATTAAGTTGCTTGCATTGGTAATCGGCATAATGCCTGGAGCGACAGGAATGTTCACGCCTTCTTTTTGAATGCGCTCTACAAAGTAGAAATAGGCATCTGGATTAAAGAAGAACTGGGTGAGTGCTGCATTAGCGCCAGCATTGGCTTTGTCGCAGAAACGTTTGATGTCGAGATCAAAGCTGTCCGCTTGTGGGTGCATTTCTGGGTAAGCAGCCACTTCGATTTTGAAGTGATCACCAGTATGTTCACGGATGAAACGCACAAGATCTGTTGCATAAGGCAATTCGCCCAAGCCCACTTGACCAGACGGCAAGTCACCGCGCAGCGCAACAATACGGTCAATGCCTTGTGACTTATACAAATCCAGCAATTCGGCAATACGTTCTTTGCTGTCACCAATACAAGAAAGGTGAGGGGCAACAGGTGTGCCTTTACCGTTGAAGTCGTTCAATGTAGACAAAGTACGTTCACGGGTAGAACCGCCTGCACCGTATGTTACAGAGAAAAATTCAGGATTTAATAATTGTAGTTCTTGGTGTACAACTTTAAGTTTTTCCGCGCCCGCATCAGTTTTGGTCGGGAAGAACTCAAAGGAAATAGGAATCTGTTTTGACATGTTCAAATCCTTTTTTTATAAATACTTTTATTTAAAAAAATCCCCTCATCCTAACCTTCTCCCAGAGGGAGAAGGGACTTCCATTATGAAAGTAATAGTTATTTGGAGTTAACAACAAATTTGCTTTCACAATGAAGAGTTCCCTCTCTTGCGCTGAGCTTCAAAGCAGTGCTTGAAGCACGCTCAGGAGAGGGTTAGGGAGAGGTATTTATAAAACTTAGTATTTATAAGCCTCAGCTTTGAACGGGCCTTCAACTTGAACACCGAGGTAATCCGCTTGTTCTTGAGTCAAAGTCGTCAATACGCCACCGAAACCTGCAACCATTGCAGCAGCAACTTCTTCGTCTAATTTCTTAGGAATAAGTTCTACGCGGATCGCAGCTTGTTTTTGATCTTCAGGAAGATCAGCAAATTTTTCAGCGAATAGGTGCATTTGACCCAATACTTGGTTGGCAAAAGAACCGTCCATAATACGTGAAGGGTGACCGGTTGCATTACCAAGGTTCACCAAACGGCCTTCTGAAAGAAGAATAAGGTAATCATTTTCATTTTCTGAACGATACACTTGGTGAACTTGTGGCTTAACTTCAACCCACTTATAACCACGTAAGTAGTTTGTGTCGATTTCAGTATCGAAATGACCGATGTTACAAACTACAGCGCCAGCTTTTAATGAATCAAGCATTGCAGCGTCACATACGTGGTAGTTACCAGTTGTTGTTACGATCAAGTCAGTATTTTGAAGAAGATCAAGGTTGATGTCTTCTTTCTTACCCGTTTGAATGCCATTTTTATACGGAGCAACAACTTCGAAACCGTCCATGCATGCTTGCATTGCACAGATAGGGTCAACTTCAGTGACACGTACAATCATGCCTTCTTGACGAAGTGATTGAGCAGAACCTTTACCTACGTCACCATAACCGATTACAAGCGCACGACGACCAGATAAAAGCATATCTGTACCACGTTTGATTGCATCGTTAAGTGAGTGACGGCAGCCGTATTTGTTGTCGTTTTTAGACTTAGTGACAGAGTCATTTACGTTAATCGCTGGAACTTTTAAAGTACCGTCGCGGTGCATTTCGTAAAGACGTTGAACACCTGTAGTGGTTTCTTCAGTAATACCGTGGATTTTTGCAATCACTTCTGGGTATTTTTCGTGAACAAGTGCAGTTAAGTCACCGCCATCGTCCAGAATCATGTTGGCATCCCAAGGTGTACCGTTCACATTGATTTGCTGTTCAAGACACCACATGTATTCTTCTTCAGTTTCGCCTTTCCAAGCAAATACAGGAATACCTGCAGCAGCGATTGCAGCAGCAGCGTGGTCTTGAGTAGAGAAGATGTTGCATGAAGTCCAGCGAACTTCTGCACCTAATTCAACTAGAGTTTCAATTAAAACTGCAGTTTGAATGGTCATGTGGATACAGCCAAGGATTTTCGCGCCAGCAAGCGGTTTAGCCGCTGCATAGCGTTTGCGAAGACCCATTAGGGCTGGCATTTCTGCTTCTGCGAGTTTGATTTCTTTACGGCCGTAGTCAGCTAGTGAAATATCGGCAACTTTGTAATCTGTAAATGAAGCATTAACCGCGTTCATCACGATCTCCTTAATAAAAACAATTGATCATTCAGTTCGCGGATGCCGTTGTTGATTGGAACGAGTGTCCAACCGAATCGTCGAGCCTAGCGATCTTATATTTAGTGCCTATAAGAAAGTCGCAGCATCCCTCGACTAGGGCAGTATTGTACTTGGAATTACGTTTTGTTCCAATCTGAAATTGGTTAATATCTGACTTATAGATTTCTTGATCTATAAAATTACGCTGTGAGTATTTAAATTTAATAAATCGCTTGGGAGTATAAGAAGAATGATTAAACCCTTAATGGCTTTATTGATGTTTTGGCCAGTGCTTGCCGTATCCAATGATTCAACAGGCTATGTGGCAACAGGCGGTGTGCAATACCTGAAAAATAAAGATATTCAAATGTTCAGTGAAGACCTGTTTATTAGTAAAAAAATCATCAAGGTCGATTACCAGTTCAAAAATTTAAGCAATAAAGATGTGACTGAAACGGTCTTATTTCCGTTGCCAAAAGTTGAAAACTTCTTTGAATCTGATTTTGCCAATACTGAAAAATTGCTAAAAAGTTTTAAAGTTCAGGTGAATGGAAAAACGATTCAGCCTGAAATGCACGTACGCACTTTTATTCAAAAAGATGAGAAAACAGCGCCGATTGATATGACTGAGAGTTTTAAGCAATGCGGATTTACGGAAAAAGACATGCTGAATCCGTGGAGCAGGCAAGATGTTGAATATAAAACTTTTGAGGCAAAGCTTAGAAACTGTAAAAATGCAGCGCTGCAAAAAGTATTACCCAAAGATTTGAGTGAAGAAATTTCATGGTCATCTCAGGTGATTTATAGCTGGAAGCAAACGTTTAAAGCCAATGCGCTCACACGTGTACAGCATCAATATGCACCGCTAGTGGGTGGGTCTGTGGCTTTATATCCTGATGAATATAATAAAAGTTATTGTATGGATCAAAACTTTAAGGCAGGACTCAGAAAGGCTAAATCACAGCATGCACCATTTCAAGCGCTGGGCTATATCTTAAAAACTGGTGCCAATTGGGCAAAGCCTATTCAAGATTTTAAACTGACTATCGAGCGTGATGCAGGAGAGTTGGTTTCTTTTTGCTGGGCAGGTAAAGTGAAGAAAATCAGCGCTACGCAGTTTCAAATGGTTGAAAAGAATTTTGTGCCCAAACAAGATTTGGACATTATTTTTGTGCATGTGAAATCAGGTCTGGATTAAAACTTGCAGGCAAAACTGCTGCGATTTGTTTATCATCGTCCATAAGCAATTTTGAGTTTTGATATATGTCGATGGAAATACCTGATGAGTTGGCAAATTTAGAAGCCAATGGCGGCATTTATGCAGTGTGGATGTTGCTGCAGCACTTAGGTATAGATGCAGACATTCAGCAGCTCATCGAAGTTTGCGCTTATGAAGCTGGCCATGGCACAACAACCATTGGTTTGGCTGTAGGACTGAAAAAGTTTGGCTTTCTAGTAAAGTTTTACACAGAGCATGATCCTGAGCTGCAAGACAGTGAAAAACGCAGCTATGCAGAAGCGGATCAATTGGAACTGCCTATATTACCTGCAATTGGCTATGCACAAATCCAGCAGGCTTTTGAACAAAATCAGTTTGTGATTGTCTATTACGACACCCTAGAAGGCGTGGGGAATCATTCCTTGGTGTATGACATTGATGAGACAGAGATCAGTTTCTTTGACAGCTTTGATGCCATGCCAGCAGACGTATTTGAACAGCAGCGTGGTGCGGAAGGCATTTGCCGACAAGTCATTATTGTGGATGTAAATGATTATGTGGCGAGCTGAGCCATATTGTTGAATGAAAAAAGCCCATCATGAGATGGGCTTTATTTTTTAGACAATAATTGGATTATTGCTCAGCCATATTGGCTTTTTCATTCCAAAAATCTGCTTTTTCTTCATCGGCGTCGATGCCTAATCCATTGGCATAAATAAAAGCCAAATCACGCATGGCCTGAACTTCACCTAATTTTGCAGATTGTTCAACCAGTTCAATGGATTTAGCGACATCTTTTTCCACCACATCGCCGCGACGGTAAAAATTGGCCAATTCTAAAATAGCAGCAGGATGGTCATGCTTCGCCGCTTGTTCTAACCAGCGGTGCGCATGTTCAAAATAGGTTTTAGATTCTTCCGGATCTTCTTCGAGCATATCTTTGGCATAGACTGCATAGCCTTCACCCAGCCAATACATTGCTTCTACATGACCTAACTGAGCTGCTTTGAGTGCCCATTCTTCTGCAAGTTCAACATGCTCATCATTTTCACTTTGCATATAAATTTCAGCCAGTTCAAATTGAGCATCTTTATTGCCTGCCATGGCACGGTTATATAAAGCAGGAGAGATCGAAAGTTCAGACATGTGTAATCCAAAAGAGCAGAATAGGCATAGCCTAATCGGTTGGCATGAAAAAAGCCAATCCGAAGATTGGCTTTCAATGTTTAGAGAAGCTTGTCTAATGAATTAAAATTTCAATAACACAGCTGACAATACAAATACGACAACCAATGCACCAATAATTTTCCAAAAATATTCAGCGATATAACTAATACATAGCCCGACAAATAAAGCCGCAATAGTCAGCGCGCCAAACCAATAACTGATGTTATTGCTCGGCGTGCCAAGAGAGAGGCAAATTATCAAGGCGATGATCAATAGCGCCCAGCCGACTAGCGTGGCTAACCGTGTTTGGCCCACACTTAGTTCTTTGCTGTAGAACTGCTTTTGATGTTTTGACATGCTGCTTGCCAAGGCAAAAAAACCTAAGCTACTCAGTGTCCAAATCAGGAGAAAGAACATCATGCTTCAACCTCCTTTGTGCCACGTGCTTTTTTAACAGGCAGCCCTTTATGCTTTTTCACTTTATAAAATGAATAGGCAAACAAGATAGCCAAAAGCCACATTGCAAGATCAAAGGATGCAATCATCCATTGGCCATTTGCCATGGTATTCCAAAGCGGTTGACCACCAGTCATGAAGTTTACAATCGGCAGTAAGGCAAAAATTGCTGTGGCAAAAGCTAAAAGTTCTAGCCACGCTTGACGATGCGTACGGAACATCGCATAAATAAGCGTTAGTAGCCAAACAATAAAGAAACTACGAATTTCTAATTCCGAACGGTTTTCAAGCTGTGCGGGAATAAAACGGTTGGCATAGAAAAATGCTGCACAGGCAATGGGTAAACCAATAATCGCTGCAATATTGGTCACTTCAACCGTGCGGTAGCCAAATGATTTAAAGCCTTGTTTTTGTTGTTGCGGTGCACGTTTTACACACCACAGAATGAGACCTGTAGCGACCATCAGGGTGCCTACAATCCCTGAAATAAACAGCAGCCAACGTAGTGCTAAATCTACACCGCGTGCTTCATGTAGCGTGGTCACTACATTGTAAATACCCATCGGTACAGAAGGGTGCTTTAACTTGGCACTTTCGTCAGTTAAGTCTTTGCCTGTTACGCCATCAAATTGTTTACTTGCATAGACATTTCGATATGCAACACTTTCACCATGTAAGGCGCGTAGCTCAATTTTAGCTTGGTCTGTATTCGGTGCAATGATGCTAACGGTACTAATAGGATTGGTTTTCCATTCAGTCTGAACCGCAGTCACGATTGGCGCTAAGTTGGTCAACGGCGCAGCAACGACAGGTTGTTCTTCACGTTTAGAGCGACGATCTCCTCGACCTTCACCACGGCCCTCAGCACGATTTTCGCCTTGGTTTTGCGCAGAATTGGCACGGGCTTGCTGTGGGCGTTCGCCACGTTCTTCGCGTCCTTGGGCAGATTCACGTCCTTCAGGTTTATTTTCTTGAACTAGGGCACGATTTTGTTCTTGTAAAAATTGTCCCCGGTTTTCATAAATACGCTCAATCCCCCAAGGCATGATCGTAAATAACAGCAGCAACAGGCCACTAAAGGTGATCATGATGTGGAAGGGAAGCGCAAATACTGCGGTTGCATTATGTGCATCGAGCCAAGAACGTTGTCCTTTACCTGAACGGAAGGTAAAGAAATCTTTAAAGATTTTTTTATGAGTAATCACACCACTAATGATGGCAACTAACATCAACAGTGTCGCTATCCCGACAAACCATCGCGTCCACATACGTGGCATACCATAAAGTTCGAAATGGAAACGATAGAGAAAATTACCACCACACGTATCGCGCGGCTCAAGCACTTCACCTGTAGCACTATCAATGTAGATTTGTTTACCACCACGGCGTGCGCGAGGGTCTTCACCTTGTTCACGAACGGTAATTAATGTGGCATTTTGACGCGTATTTGGCAGCAAAATATTCCAAGCACCTGCATTCGGATGATTTTGCTGTAAATAATTCAGTGCGACTTCAGTTTGTTGGACTTGTGAACTGGCTGGAACAGATTGATGCAGCTCAGGTGTCATCCAAACATTGATTTCATTTTTAAAGAAGCTCAGGGTTCCGGTCAGGAAAATAGCATACAGCAACCAACCTAAGATTAGGCTAGCCCATGTATGCAGCCAAGACATGGACTGGCGAGGCCCCTCTACTTTTGCATCAACACGCATTTTAGCTTCCCATCATCATGTAAATGGCATACAAACACACCGCAGGGATCACAATGCCTAAAGTTGCTTTGAGGGTTTTATTCACCATAAAGACCCAAATAAATGCACAGCTCCACAGGATAAATGAAATTAAAGTTGCACTCATGGCTGCACTTCCACGGTCTTCGCTAAATACATCTGCAATTACGATGGCAGATAGCATTGCGACAACATATCCGCCCACTAAAGCGAGGGCAAAGCGATAGAAAATCATCAAGCGATAGGTCAATAGAGAGGGGGTGTCTTTACGCGTTTTAGGCAGCGCAGATGTGAGGGGTGTCACGAGTGCCTCAGGTGGTGAGCTATTCATAAAATACTTAAGCGCTTGGAAATTGTATTAAAGTTAATCTAAATGATAACAATTATTATTAATAATTAGAATAATGTATTCACAAAATTATTGATTTTTCAGCATGCTGAGTAGAAATGGATTTAAATGAGGAGAATTAAAGGCGAAAAAATAGCGACCGGAGTCGCTATTTTAGAATGCAAGAATGCTTAATTGTCTACATTATTGCTCTTGTTGAATGCCTGCAACTAACCAGTCTTGATCAGAACCCGCAGGTTTAACAAAATGCCATACTTCAGCAAATGGCTGTTGCAGGCTATTTAAGTCTTCACTTACAGTACCTGTAAAACGAACACTTACAACGTATTGACCATTTTCGTTAGCAGAATCGACCACCATAGCATTTAAGTTAGAAAACTCAGCAACGTCTTCATCTTTATTCGCCATAATGTCGTTATACATAGACTGGTAAAGGTCAGGTGTTAAGTAACGCTGAATTTCAGAAATGTTGCTTGCAGTATTCATCGATTGAATGTGGTTAAAACGCTGACGTGCAACACGTAAAAATGTTGCTGGCTCTGTACCATCAGGCAATTGATTGCCGCTGTTGGTATAGGCAGCACCAAAAGGCGCGTTCGTTGCAGCAGCTGCACCAAATGGAGCATTTGAAGCTGCTGAATTACCGCCTACAGAATTACCAAAAATATTCGTATTGTCATTGCCTGCACGAGGTGCAGCATTTTGTTGGCCAAACGGTGCATTGTTTGCACCGCTGTTTGGCGCATACGGATTGTTAGTGGCTAGTTTTTTTTTTGCGCCCATCTTACGGAAAATGAAGAAGGCAACAGCAGCGGCAAGTAAAATCCAGATCCAGCCTGGAATACCACCTTTCTCTTCCTGTTGTTGAGCTTGCGCTTCAGAAGCTGCTTGACCGTTATTGTCATCGGCCATCGCATTTGCAGCGACTGCACCAATTGCAGCACCAGCCACACCAGCTGCAACCATTCCGCCCACATTCGAGCCAGATTTAGCTGGAGCGCCAGCAGTTGCAGGCTGTTGAACAGGAGCAGATTGACGAGGTTGCTGATAAGACTGAGTTGGAGCAGCTTGACGGCTCATACCATGGCTTTTACCACCACCGGCACGTTTCGCTTCTGCAATCGGCGCTACCAAAAGGGCTGCTGTTAAAAGAGCAGTCATCAAACCACGCTGTCGAACTTCCATCAAATTTTCCTATATCTATATAAAGTTAAAATAGCCATCTAGTTATGCCGCCATTTGTACTGAATTTCAATAGAACATCGGTAAAAAATTGAAAATTCATTCAAAATAAACGATTCAACGTGACTAAGACTCATCGGTAAGTGTAATTGCCTGACTCAACGCCTCATGTAAACGTGCGACAGAAATAATTTCTACACCTGAAATCGGTTTTTGCGGTGCATTCCCACGCGGTAAAATAATGGTTTTAAACCCATGCTTAATGGCTTCTTTGAGTCGTTCTTGTCCATTGGGTACAGGGCGGATTTCGCCTGAAAGGCCGACTTCACCAAATACTGCCAAATGCTGTGGCAGGGCTTTAGCTCTTAAGCTAGAGGCGCAGGCTAAAAGTACCGCAAGGTCAGAACCGGTTTCAGTGATTTTTAAACCACCGACGACATTGACATAGACATCTTGTCCAGCGGTTTGTACGCCACCATGACGGTGCATAACGGCTAAAAGCATGTTTAAACGGTTTTGTTCTAAACCTAAGGCCACGCGTCGAGGTTGTCCGTGCGCATCATCTACCAAAGCCTGAACTTCAACTAAAAGTGGACGTGTACCTTCACGGCTAATCATGACGATAGAGCCCGGAATGGCTTCATCATAACGACTCAGGAAAATAGCGGATGGGTTTGATACCTCGCGCAGACCTTTATCGGTCATGCCAAATACACCAAGCTCGTTGACTGCACCAAAACGGTTTTTCACCGCACGAATCATACGGAAGCGCGAGTCAGACTGACCTTCAAAATACAAAACACAATCGACCATGTGCTCAAGCACGCGAGGGCCGGCCAAAGAACCTTCTTTTGTTACGTGACCGACAATAAACAGTGCAGTGCCACTATTTTTGGCAAAGCGGGTCAGGAGTGCAGCCGATTCACGAATTTGGGAAACACCGCCCGGCGCAGACTGGAGTGTTTCGGTGTATAGGGTTTGGATCGAATCTAAAATGGCCACGGCAGGGCGTTCATGTGCCAATACTTCGCAAATACGCTCGACACAGGTTTCTGCCATGACTTTAAGTTGATCGGTCGGCAAATCTAGGCGCTGGGCACGTAGCGCCACCTGAGACAAAGATTCCTCACCTGTGACATATAAGGCAGAACTTTTACTCGCCGCCATATAGGTTGCGGTTTGTAGCAAAATAGTGGATTTACCAATGCCGGGGTCACCACCAATCAGCACAACTGAACCTGTGACCAGTCCACCACCGAGTACACGGTCAAATTCACCAATACCTGTTGCCATTCGGGTTTCATGCGAAACAGAAACTTGATTTAAGGTGGTCACAGCAGCGGCTTGACCTGCATAGCCACCGCCCATTTTAGGCTGTGCACGGTGTGTAACGGCGGGTGCAATATTGACTTCGACTAATGAATTCCATTCACCACATTCGGTACATTGACCGGCCCATTTGGGATGATCAGCACCACATTGTTCACATCGATAGACACTTTTTGCTTTCGCCATAATATTTACTGTGCACAAACTCAAATTGAGTCACAGCATAGCGGTGAATACATCGAAAAACCAAGTTTTTATCGCATGAAATGACTGTTGAAGGTCAATTGATGTCGTTTTATTTTCAATAGCTGCACTTTTATATAGTAAGCACTTTATAATAGCGCATTATATTTTTTGAAATGGGTCACCACATGACTGAACTATTACGACATATCGATGCCATTGCACGTGAAAAAAATCGTGATGTGTTATTTGTGCATTTTGAAGAATATGATCATCAACATCCTGAGAAAAATACGGTACGTAATGACGTTATGCACTGGTTTGACCTGCAAAATCTCGAGTATTTCCCTTGTATGGGGCTAGAAGGTGAGTCTTTGATCGATAGCTATACAGGTGATTTATACCTTGACGTACCTTTTGATGAAAGCAGCCCTGCATATAAAACTCTCAGTGAATATCTTGAAGATGAACAAGGGAACATGAAAATTCAGGGGGTATTGTTCTTTTCTTTATCCTTGGAAATTGCCTTAGAAATCGAAGCGGATCTGATGGAAGCCAGTGCTGTAGATTCTGAATATGCTGAAAATGAGTTTGGTGACCAATTTGGCGAAGGCTTTATTGAAGATGCTGAGTCAGATCAAAAGGATGAATCCAATGAAAGCAACACGAAAAACGACAAATTTGATGATGGTCAAATCGGTACGATTCAATAAGTAAATATCGATTATCAGTCCGAATAAAAAAGCCACGTGAATTCACGTGGCTTTTTGTTTAGTAGCGTGAAAGGATTAGTACAGTTCACCTGATTTACGACGTGCAATAAAATCTTTCGATTCTTTGGCAATAACACCAGAAAGTAACAACAGCGCAATTAAGTTTGGTACAGCCATCAAACCGTTAAAGGTATCGGCAAATAACCACACAAGATCAAGAGTCGCCACACAGCCTACAAAGACTGAAGCGATGTAAATCAAACGGTAAATCAAGACAAACTTTTCACCAAGTAAGTAAGTACAGCATTTTTCACCATAGTAACTCCAACCTAAAATGGTTGAGTATGCAAAGAAAATAATCCCGAAGGTGACGATCAAGCCGCCAAAACCCGGTAATAATTTATCAAATACGCTGATAGTTAAAACTGCACCAGTTTGGTCGCCAAAACTGTTGCCTGCCATAATAAAGCCCATGACCAAAACAATCCCGGTGATAGAACACACGATAATCGTATCGATAAATGTACCTGTCATTGAAACTAAACCTTGACGTGCAGGGTGATCCGTTTTCGCAGCAGCCGCGGCAATAGGTGCAGAACCCATACCTGCTTCGTTAGAGAAAACACCACGGGCAACACCATAACGAATAGCCGCACCAATCGCACCACCTGCCGCAGCTTCGCCAGTAAATGCATAGGTAAAGATTAATTTGAGAGAAGGAATGACCAATTCAAGATTATTTAAAATGATGATTAGTCCACCCAATACATAACCGACAGCCATAATAGGTACGATATAAGAGGATGCTTTAGAGATGGATTTAATTCCGCCGAGAATTACTAAAGCAGACAGAATAGTAATAACAATACCTGTAATCCACGTTTCAAGTCCGAGACTATTTTCAACAGCGAGGGCAACCGTATTGGACTGTACTGAACTGCCAATGCCGAAAGAGGCTAAAGTACCAAAGAGGGCAAAAATGACAGCGAGCCATTTCCACTTCAGTCCACGTTCAATGTAGTACATTGGACCGCCGCTCATTTCGCCATTTTCATTTTTTACGCGATATTTGACTGCGAGTACGCCTTCACCATATTTGGTTGCCATACCAAAGAGGGCTGTCATCCACATCCAAAATACTGCACCGGGGCCACCAAGGACGCAGGCTGTTGCAACGCCTGCGATATTACCTGTACCGATGGTTGCAGATAAAGCAGTCATAAGTGAGGCAAAATGTGAAATATCGCCTTCATGTGATTTGGCATGTTCATGCCTTCCAAACACTTGTTTAAATGCTAAAGGCAACATGCGGAATTGCCAGAATAGTAAACGGAAGGTGAGGAATACACCTGTTCCGACAATGAGGACCAACATGTATGGGCCCCAGACCCAACCGCTGAGTGTATTCATGAGTGTGTGTAGATCTTGCATAGTATCTTTCTTCTTATCGGTCCTGAGTGAATGCTACATTTTTGATATCTGTAGCAATTGATATGCCATTGTTAGAAACTTCCATGATTTTTGGCATAAATTTTTTATCGTTGGGAAAATATTTTTTGCATAGAATTGAAGTTTTTACAAGTAAATTGTTGTTTTGTTTGTCGCTTTGAATTTGGGATAGAGGTTAAGATTTTTATATATAAGAAAAATAAATTAACTTTGTCACTTAATCCGAAAATATAGATGATGAAAAATAATTTTGTATTTTCTGAAACTTTTACGTTAATTTGTCGCAATTGGAACGCGAAGTTGAATTAAATAATGTCAAATGAGAGTCATGGATCGCACGCCGATAGCGGCGATTTGAAACGAAGCCTGTCCAACCGACACCTGCAATTGATTGCGATTGGTGGTGCTATTGGTACAGGTTTATTTATGGGGTCAGGAAAGACCATCAGTTTAGCTGGTCCGTCCATCCTTATTATCTATATGATTATTGGTTTTATGGTTTTCCTCGTCATGCGTGCATTAGGCGAGTTATTACTATCAAATCTTGAATATAAATCTTTTATCGATTTTGCAACCGACTTAATCGGCCCGTGGGCAGGTTATTTTGTGGGTTGGACCTATTGGCTGTGCTGGATCACTATAGGGATTGCTGATTTATCGGCCATCATTTATTACCTGCAATTCTTTAATGGAGGTAACCCGTTCTCGCCCGAAGAAGGGGTGATGATCAGTGTTGCCGCCATTGTGTTTATCATGGGTTTAAACCTTGTTACGGTTAAACTTTTTGGTGAATTAGAGTTTTGGTTTGCACTGATTAAGATTATTGCAATCGTGGTGCTCATTGGTGTCGGTCTTTGGATGATCTTTACCGGTTTTACCTCATCGACAGGTGAAATCGCATCATTCACACATTTATGGTCACATGGTGGTCTATTCCCAACAGGAGTAACTGGCTTCTTGGCAGGTTTCCAAATCGCCATTTTTGCCTTTGTCGGCGTAGAACTCGTGGGTACTACGGCAGCAGAAACCAAAGATCCAGAACACAACTTGCCTAAAGCTGTGAACTCGATTCCGATTCGTATCATTATTTTCTATGTGCTGGCACTTGTGATTGTGATGTCCGTTACGCCATGGAATGCCATTGACCCAAGCATTTCACCATTCGTGAACTTGTTTAGCCAAGCCGGTATTGCTGCTGCTGCGATTATTATGAACTTGGTTGTGTTGTCATCAGTTATGTCATCGATGAATAGTGGTGTGTTCTCGACTTCACGTATGTTGTTTGGTTTATCTCGTGAAGAGCAAGGTCCAAAAGCGTTTGGCCGTCTAAACTCACGTGCAGTTCCGGCAAATGCGTTGTATTTCTCGGCAGTTTGTTTACTGTTGGGTGCGGCATTACAGTATTTCGTACCGAACACGGTTGAAGCCTTCACTTTAGCAACTACACTTTCTACGATTTTATTTATCTGCGTATGGCTCATGATTATCTGGAGCTATATCGTTTACTATAAAACTCGTCCTGAGCTGCATGCGAAATCAACCTTTAAATTACCAGGTGGCTTATATACTTGCTGGCTTGTGATTATCTTCTTCATCGGCATGATTTATGTCTTGTCGCTAGAAGCAGATACCATGAAAGCGCTCATGGTGAGCCCAATTTGGTTCATCATTTTGATTATTGGCTATTTCGGTTTTTATAAGAAAAAGCACCATTAATTTACATTTTTGATCTGATGTAAAAACATAAAAAGCTGCTCCTGAGGAGGCAGCTTTTTTATTTGGATATGGACTTATTTTAAGTTAAAACAGACTGTTTATTAGCGTTTCGATTTGTATTAAACAGCATTCAAATTGATATGCTATTTCAGTGAAATCAATAGCCTGATCGAGCTAGAAATAAAGACAAATAAGGATTGAAAACAGCACCATCAAATTTTGCTTAAATTTAGTGCAGAATGGCAAAAAGCTCACTTGGAATTACAGGGCTTTTCTTTTATCCGCGGGTTGATCACGTTATACTCGGAAAAATCTTTTCATTAGGTACGTTTATGTATCGTTTTATGAATTATAAAATTATTGTATTAGCAAGTGCTGTGCTGCTGACCGCTTGTGGTCAGTCTGGTGCATTGCATTTACCTTCAGATGCAAATGCAGATAAGCGCGCAAAATATCTGATTTATCCAGATACGCCTGCACAGCAAAAGCAGGAAAAACAAGCGGCTCCTGTTGCAACTGAATCGGAATCTTCAAATTCTAACCCTACACCTTAATGCTTTTATAGAAAGGATACTTTCATGAGTTTCACCCGTACGAATGGGGTATTGCATGCAGAGCAATGTTCTTTACAACAGCTTGCACAGCAATATGGCACACCGCTTTATGTTTATTCAAAAGCTACTTTTGAAAAGCATTATTCAGATATGGATCGTGCATTTAGCTTTATCGACCATCAAATTTGTTTTGCGGTAAAGTCAAACTCTAATCTTGCGGTGTTAAACGTACTTGCCAAGCAGGGCGCTGGTTTTGATATCGTGACGGGTGGTGAACTCGCACGTGTGTTAAAAGCCGGTGGTGAAGCTTCTAAAATTGTATTCTCAGGTTTGGGTAAAACTGAAGCCGATATCCAAAAAGCATTGGACGTGGGTATTGCATGTTTTAACGTTGAATCTCATGCAGAGCTAGATCGAATCCAAAAAGTTGCTGCGGCAATGGGTAAGAAAGCACCGATTTCATTGCGTGTAAATCCAGATGTGGATGCTAAAACCCATCCTTATATCTCTACGGGTTTAAAAGAAAATAAATTCGGCATTCCTTCAGACAGTGTTTTTGAAACTTATGCGTATGCGGCATCATTGCCAAATCTTGAGATTATCGGGATTGATTGTCATATCGGCTCACAGTTGACTGAAACTCAGCCTTTTGTTGATGCACTTGATCGTGTCATTGTGATGATCAATCAATTGAAAGAGATGGGGATTCACCTAAAACACATCGATATCGGTGGTGGTTTAGGTGTGACTTACAAAGACGAAGTTCCACCAACTGTTGAAGAATATGCTCAGGCAATGCGTCCGGCTTTAGAAAAATTAGGCCTTAAGGTGTATATGGAACCGGGGCGTAGTATTTCTGCAAATGCAGGTGTGTTGTTAACTAAAGTTGATTTACTCAAACCGACCAATCATCGTAATTTTGCCATTATTGATGCTGCTATGAACGACTTAATCCGACCTGCTTTATATGAAGCATGGATGGATATTCAGGAAGTAACGCCTCGTACTGATACAGAAAAGAAAGACTGGGATGTTGTTGGTGCGATTTGTGAAACCGGAGATTTCCTCGGAAAGCAACGTCATTTGGCGATTCAAGAAAATGATGTGCTTGCAGTATTGGGTGCGGGTGCTTATGGTTTTGTCATGAGCTCAAACTACAATAGCCGCGGACGTGCTGCTGAAGTGATGGTTGATGGTGATCAGTCTCATTTGATTCGTGAGCGTGAAACCATCGAATCCTTATGGGAACGTGAACGTTTATTGCCTTAAGGAGAAATTCGAGATGTTATTAGAATTTACCAAAATGCATGGCCTTGGCAATGACTTTATGGTGGTCGATCTGATTAGCCAACGAGCTTATTTAGATACAGTGACGATTCAGCGTTTGGCTGACCGTCATTTTGGTATTGGTTTTGATCAGCTTTTGATTGTAGAGCCACCTGATTTGCCTAATGTCGATTTTAAATATCGTATTTTTAATGCAGATGGTTCGGAAGTTGAACAATGCGGTAATGGCGTACGTTGTTTTGCGCGCTTTGTGCATGAACGTAAGTTGACCAGCAAAACCAAAATCAAAGTACAAACCAAGTCAGGTATCGTAGAGCCTGAATTAGGTGCGAATGGTTGGGTGCGCGTCAACATGGGTTATCCACGCTTTTTGCCGCATGAAATTCCATTTATTGCGGAAGAGCCTGAAAACTTATACGACATTGCATTGGCGAATAATGAACAACTCACCATTGATGTGGTGAGTATGGGTAATCCGCATGCAGTGACGATCGTTCCTGATGTTATTACCGCAGACGTTGCTAAAATTGGTCCACAAGTCGAATCGCATGAGCGTTTTCCACAGCGTGTAAATGCAGGTTTTATGCAAATTGTGGACGAGAAACATGCACGCTTACGTGTATTTGAACGTGGTGTCGGTGAAACTATGGCCTGTGGTACAGGTGCTTGTGCAGCGGCAGTATCAGGTATGCGTCGTGGTTTATTAGCTAATTCGGTCGAAATAGAGTTGGCAGGTGGTAAGCTGCAAATTGAGTGGCAAGAAGGTGGTGTGGTTTGGATGACTGGACCAACTGCAACAGTTTACGAAGGACGCTTAGATTTAAGTTACTTCCAAGGTTAAAATCAAAGCCCTGATTCATTCAGGGCTTTTTTCATAAAATAAAAAGTGAATAAAAAATTATAATTCAATTGGATTGGAATCAACATGGAACAAATAAACGAAGAAATAAAAGAAGAAATCTTAGAACAACTTTTTCATAAAGCCTTACATGAACCCGCGTATCGACCCGAATTTTTAGCTCAGTTATTGGCAGCCAATGTGTATTGTGTGGGAACAACAGGGGGACGTGATTCACGTATTGCCGAAGATTTGATCTTGGATGAAGGCGACCGTATTCAATTGAAATCATGGGAAGATGAAACATATGATTGCGTCATTCCATTTTTTACGTCCTTGGAAAAAATGCGTTTAGCAATATCTGAAGAGGAGTCGTATATCCGGCTACCAACCAAGGCATTATTTGAAATGACTTTAGGAGCAAGGCTTGTATTGAATCCACAATCACCTGATGCGACGAAGGACTTTGTACCAGAAGAAATTCAACATTTGCTGAACGGGCAGTATATTCAGCCCTCAGAAAACTATGAAGTTACGGAAGATACGGAAGTTTTAATTGGTCAGCCGGCGGAATATCCGCAGTTTATGATTGATCAATTAAGCATTTTTTTCGGCACAGAGCGTGTGGTAAAAGCTGCTTATTTAGCGCAAATGCTGAATCAAGCTCGAGATGATTCACCGACTTTGTTGATCGGATTAGATTTAGAAGCAGGATTATCTGAACAACAAATTCAAGAATTGCACAGTAAAATTGGTCGTATCACACAGGATAGTTTAAAAGAGCAATGCCCAGTGGATCTGATCCATGTCAATCCGCACAGTGTGGATGGTGTAGAAGGGTATTTGCTTAATGAAACGCAAGCTTTTTACCAACGTGTTGATGGTAAGCCTAAGGGGTTCTTTGCTAGACTCTTTTCATAAAATAGATATGTAAAATCGCTTTAGTGAACGTACTGCAACGCTAAAGCACATGTTGAAATGGGAGAAGACAGATGACGATGGATCAGAGTCAACTACTGACTATGTGGTTGAAGGAACGTGAAATTCAAAATCAGTCTAAACATACATTGCAAGCGTATGAGCGTGATGTCAGTGATTTTCTCCAATTTTGTACAATACGCAACTTGCCACTGCATGATGTTGAAAAGTCAGATCTGCGTGAATTTGTTGCTCATAAAGTGGAACAGTTTCAGCTCAGTCCAAGTAGTTTACAGCGCATGTTATCTTCGATTCGCCAATTTATGAAATGGGCAGAACAAGGGGATTATCTTAGTTTCAACCCCGCAGATGATTTTCAGCTCAAACGCCAATCACGTCCTTTACCTGGATTGGTCGATATTGAAACCATTAAACAAATCATGGAACAGCCTGAGCCAGAAAGTGAAACTCAACGGCAACTTTGGATACGTGATAAAGCGATTTTGGAGTTGCTATATTCAAGTGGTTTACGTTTGGCTGAAGTGCAGGGCTTAACCATTCGAGATATTGATTTTAATCGCCAACTGTTACGTATTACGGGTAAAGGCAATAAAACACGCATTGTACCTTTTGGTTCTAAAGCAAAAGAGGCTGTGATGCATTGGTTGCAATTATATCCTGCATGGCATGGTGATTTTGTCCCAGAAGCCCAAGTTTTTATCACCCAAAAAGGTAATCCACTCGGGGTAAGGCAAATTGAAAATCGAGTTAAATTTCAAGCTCAACGTGCAGGTGTAAATGTCGATTTACATCCACACTTATTGCGTCATTGCTTCGCTAGCCATATGTTGTCCAATAGTGGTGACTTGCGTGCTGTACAAGAAATGTTGGGGCATAGTAATTTAACCACTACACAAATTTATACCCATGTGGATTTTGATCGATTGGCACAAGTTTATGATCAAGCCCATCCACGGGCGCAGCATAAAGATTCGTAACAATTGCAAATACGACTTTAGCTCGTAATGGTCTAAATATTGCTTAAATTTATAGGCTAGATTTCATATTTTGCATCCTAAAGTGGTCTGCTTCATGAAAGTTAAATAAGGATGTGAAAAAATATTGGTAAAATTGACCGACATTTTGAACTATTGTCGCATTATAAAAATTCAAATTATCGGGTATAAAAATTGTCCATTATTGAATTGACGTAAGTGCTGAAGTGAAATTCGCCATTTACTAAATTGCTGTACCGTTAAAAAAATATATAGGCCATACCATGATTTCAGATATTCAAGAAAAATATGACCAGTTAAATGGTCAGCAAAAAGAAATTTTTGCAGGATACGGCTTACGCCAAATCAAACACTTTGTTGAAATTGGTTTGCCTGAAATAGAAGCTGTATTACCAGAAGGTTCACAGCTTCAAGGGATTAATGCCGATGGTAAAGTTCAGGCGTTTAATGCTGCGACGGGCCAATACTTTATTTGGATTTCGGATAAACAATGGCAGCTTACCAATAAAGCAACTGCTAAATTTGACAGTAAAGAAGATGCCCTCACCATTTGGCGTATTTTTGATTTGGCAAAGTATGAACTTATTGACCTAAGCCACATCCATCGTGACTTTTTGGAAAATCAGCCAGCCTAAACCATTGGTCAAATAAACAACTCATGGGCTATCTTCATTGGTTTTGGATGTTTAGCCCTTATATCACCCGCACCATGACATGTTGTGATGTTTATGAGCAGAGCGTTAAAGTGTCTACCTCGTTTGGTTTTAAGCTTTCAAATAAACATTTGAGATAAGCTAGTGGACGTCTTTGCAAAACTTATGATGCTAAACAAAATCTTTAAATGCAAACCCATTTCGCTGTTCAGTAATTCAATTCGTTTAATTTTGATAGCGAGAGCCTGTCAATCCAATCAATGGTTTTCCTACTTGAGCAATTGAGCTCAAAGACCTCCTAGATATTTCCCATTTAATTGCTGCAAATGTGCCGCAAATTATTATTTTTCTTTGCTTAAAATATAATGAAATACCGCATAGCTAGGTATTTGCATTCGAGGCTGTGAATAACTGCGTTACTACGTGGTCATTCTTGTAGTATCAGCCTCGTCGTTTCTAATGCTTGAGTTGCTCGTTGGCAGACCAATTTCTGTTTATAAATCTTCTAACGGTAACTGGAAGCTTTGTTTGATGATTTGGCTAGGTAAATCAGTCTTTACACTAGTGATGCCATTTTTCTTGGTTAAGTGAGTAGACTGAAATTTACGGTAACTTTCTAGGTCAGGAACTACAACTTTGAGCATTGCATCGCACTCACCCAAAATAATGTAGCACTCCATGACTTGAGGAAGTTCTTTCATCGCTTCGATAAAAGTATCGATGGTTTCAGCATCTTGCCCATTCAACCAAATACGAGAGAACAAAATTAATTGAAAGCCAATCTTTTGTGGATCGACCACGGTGGTGTAATTCTGAATCACACCTGCTTCTTCGAGTAATTTGACCCGACGTAAACAAGAAGAAGGCGAGAGTCCAATTTCCTTGGCTAAGTCATTATTTTGGATGCGGCCATTATTTTGAAGTGCGCGAATGATATTTTTATCAATACGATCTAGTTTAACTAGAATTGACTTAGAAGATGTCTTCATAAAATAGAATATAATTCTAAAAATAATATCTATTATAGAATATTTGATATCCTATTTTAAAGCGATTCAAACATACTAATTTCACTTTCAGGACATAGAAAGGGAAAATTGAAATGTCTGTATTTGCTTTGTTTGCCTTAACGGTAATTCCCCTTATTTTCACACCAGGACCCGATATGCTTTTTATCCTGTCACAAGTGATGGGTAAGGATGCAAAAGCAGGCATGATGGCAACAGTGGGGGTGTGCTCAGGTTATTTGGTTCACTCGATTTTAGTGGCATTGGGTATTGCTGCGATTATCGTGTCATTTCCACTACTCTTTGAAACAATCCGCTGGTTGGGGATTGCTTATCTTTTATATTTGGCAACGCATTTGCTGCGTTCAGTATTTAGCAGTAAAAAATTAAGTATTGAGAAAAAGTCAGCGTCCAACCCGATTAAAAAAGGCTTTTTTACGGCTTTACTGAACCCGAAAGGAATGTTGATATATTTTGCAATTTTGCCGCAATTTATCGATAAATCAGCGAATACCGTGAGTCAAGGTTTGATTTTGTCCTTCATTTTTATTGGGCTGATTTTTGTGGTGTATTGTAGTTTAAGTGTGGTCTTTGCACGTATTACACAAAAAACTCAAATTGATGAACGCAAACAAAAGTGGATCGATGGTACATCAGGTGGTTTATTGGCTCTCGCTGCGACATGGTTAATTGCCAATTAAAAACAGCAAATGTAAATAGAAATAAATGCTTTAACTAAAACCTTCGTGAAAGCGGAGGTTTTTTTATATGTGCTGAATATCGACACATATTAAGAACAAGAAAGAGAGAAAAACCCACCAATTAGCTTCGGAAAAGTGAAATTAGCGCTAAATTCATTATGCTTCTATCTTAAATGACAAGTTTAGATATGTTGCCGAATGTGTAGAGGGAAAGCTCTATTTCAGAAAGATTGATCGAAAATTGATATTAAATCAGATCTTTTGATGAGCTAAATCAAGTAAAAAAATAATAAAAATCAATGCTTAAAAAATAACTGAATAATGCGTTTTTTTGGATAACTGAAGCATTCTTTAAAAAATGTGAACGATAAGTTCAAGGAAATTACGCTTTTTTACAGGTCTTTCGATAATTGTGACTTGACCGAAATGCCGTACACATTGCAAGATAGGGCACCTAAAAAATTTAAAGTGAAGAGTTAATATAACTTTTCTCAACATTTACATTTGCTAAAACAGCCGAGGATTACATGAAGGCTCTTGTTGCTGTAAAACGTGTGGTTGATGCCAACGTTAAAGTTCGCGTTAAGCCGGACAACAGTGGTGTTGACTTAACGAACGTTAAAATGTCAATTAACCCATTCTGTGAAATCGCAGTGGAAGAAGCGGTTCGTTTAAAAGAAAAAGGAACTGTTTCAGAAATCGTTGTTGTTTCTATTGGTCCTAAAGAAGCTCAAGAACAAATCCGTTCTTCTATGGCGCTTGGTGCAGACCGCGGTATCCTTGTTGAAGCTGACGACAGCCAGTTAGGTGCACTTGAAGTTGCAAAAATCCTAAAAGGTGTTGTAGACGCTGAACAACCTCAATTGATCCTTCTTGGTAAACAAGCAATTGATGACGACTCTAACCAAGTTGGTCAGATGCTTGGTGCGCTTTTAGGTGCTGGCCAAGGTACTTTCGCTTCAGAAGTTAAAGTTGAAGGCGATAAAGTACAAGTGACTCGTGAAATCGACGGTGGTTTACAAACTGTTGAACTTGCACTTCCTGCAATCATCACAACTGACTTACGTTTGAATGAGCCACGTTATGCTGCTCTTCCAAACATCATGAAAGCGCGTAAAAAACCGCTTGATATTAAGTCACCTGCTGATTATGGCGTTTCACCTGCGACTAAGCTTAAAACTGTTAAAGTTGAAGCTCCTGCAGAACGTAAAGCGGGCGTACAAGTGAAGTCTGTAGACGAGCTTGTAGATAAATTGAAAAACGAAGCGAAAGTGATCTAATACAGAAGGATAAAAATCATGAGTATTTTAGTTATCGCTGAGCACGACAACAAAGCACTAAATGGTGCAACTCTTAACGTTGTTGCTGCAGCGCAAAAAATCGGTGGTGATATCACTGTATTAGTAGCTGGTTCAGGCGCTCAAGCAGTTGCAGACCAAGCAGCTAAAGTTGCGGGTGTAAGCAAAGTATTACTTGCTGACGACGCTGCTTATGCTAATCAATTGGCTGAAAACGTTGCTAAATTAGTTGCTTCTATCGGTGCGGGTTACACTCACATCCTTGCTGCTTCTACGACAACGGGCAAAAACGTACTTCCACGTGCTGCTGCGCTACTTGACGTAAGCATGATCACTGACATCATTGCTGTTGAAGGTCCTAAAACTTTCAAACGTCCAATCTATGCAGGCAACGCGATTGCAACTGTAGAGTCTGGCGAGTCTGTTGTAGTTGCGACTGTTCGTGGTACTGCATTTGATGCTGTTGCAAGCGAAGGCGGCTCTGCTGCAGTTGAAGCTGTTGCATCTACTGGTGATGCTGGTATTTCTAAGTTCGTTTCTGAAGAAATCGTGAAATCTGAACGTCCAGAATTAACAGCTGCGCGTATTGTTGTTTCAGGCGGTCGTGGTGTTGGTTCAGGTGAAAACTATCACACTGTTCTTGATCCATTAGCGGACAAGCTTGGTGCTGCGCAAGGCGCATCTCGTGCAGCAGTTGATGCTGGTTTCGTACCAAACGATATGCAAGTGGGTCAAACAGGTAAAATCGTTGCTCCTGACTTGTACATCGCTGTAGGTATCTCTGGTGCGATTCAGCACTTGGCAGGTATGAAAGAATCTAAAGTGATCGTTGCGATCAACAAAGACGAAGAAGCGCCAATTAACTCAGTAGCTGACTACTGGTTAGTAGGTGACTTGAACACTGTAGTTCCAGAATTAGTATCTAAAATCTAATTTCTGAACACAGTTCAAGGCGCTCCTAAGCTTATGGTTTAGGGGCGTTTTTATTGTTTGACGAATTAGTAGGTCTTCTTGGTTATGTTTAATCGATTAATTATACGTAAATGTACATATATAAATTGCAGTTAGATGTTTCATGCTTATGGGGGTAGTGGATTCTTAGTTTAGTACTTCAATATTCATACGATGTGATTTCTTATTATTGGTATTAGACACTACTGTAGCGTAAGCTAAACGTATGTTGAAACTTAAATGGTAAGTAAGCAGGAGCAATCGCTTGGTAATAGGATGGAAATTAATAAATTATAAAAAATACAAAGATTTAAAATAAAATAATAAAAATTTATCTTTCAAGTTTGAATCTTAAACTTAAAGCAAGCTTAAAGGATTGTATATTTTGTGTTAACATTGCTTTTTTATTGAACTTGCCCTTTAGGCGGAGTCTCCCTTTGAAATTTGATTTTCAGTTACCAGTCAGTGTATTGGTGCTGATGATCTGCTGTTTACTTTTTCCTGTTTTACAAAGTATCTCTTTTCCTTTATTTGATGGAATGACTGTTACAGCAGTTGAATCGGTCCAAGCATTGTTATTGCTGTTTTTTGCGATTTTTACTTTTTTCTATATTCGACCACTTGAAATGCAAGATGGAAAGAAACAATTTTGGTTGTGGGCTGTCGCATGGTGGTTGTTGCTATTTGGTCGTAGCATTAGCTGGGGGCGTGACTATTTTCCTGATGTGCCTAAACCTTATTTTCGTTTAATTTCGGTATTCATGATTGCACCTGTCGTCTTTATGCTGTTTTCGCCTTATTTACGCCAAGAAATCGCACGTAACTTAAAAACCTTGGCTTTACCAATTTGGCCATTGGGCTTGGTGATATTGGGCTTATTTATTTCTGATGCAGTTGAGCATAGTCGAAGTCTCAGTTTTTTATTTTTGTACGATTTGGCTTATAAAGATTTCATCGAAGAAGTTTATGAATTTCCGCTTATTTTAGGTTTGTTTCTAACAGCACACCCATGGATGCAGCAGGATCATGTACCTCAAGAATTAGAGGTCATGCAATATCATAAAGAGTGATTTTTATCACATTTATGCGTCTAAATTTGAAGCTTCAAAAAGAATTTTTTTGAACAATAAACAACCTCTATTCGTAGAGGTTTTTTTCATAGCAAATAAAATCAAAATGCTTAAAATAAATACAAAAAATCATGGTTCTAGTGCAAGATGATTGGCACAAAAATCAGGGTTTTTATGCTATACTGTCCGACTTGATTTTTGATATTGGTTCAGTGTTTTTTGAACTAATTTTTACAGATTTACGATATATAAATGCGGGCAGAATTCTGCTTGTATAACAAGGAGTATGCATGAGCGTATCGGAAATTAGACCGATTGCCATTGAGGATGAACTGAAGAGCTCATATCTCGATTATGCAATGAGCGTGATTGTGTCACGTGCGTTGCCAGATGTCCGAGATGGTCTCAAACCTGTTCACCGTCGTGTGCTTTTTGCAATGCACGAATTGGGCAATGACTACAACAAAGCTTACAAAAAGTCTGCCCGTGTAGTCGGTGACGTCATCGGTAAATATCACCCACATGGTGACTTAGCTGTATACGAAACTATTGTTCGTATGGCTCAAGATTTCAGCTTACGCTATCAATTGGTTGATGGTCAGGGTAACTTCGGTTCTGTCGATGGTGACAGTGCAGCAGCAATGCGTTATACCGAAGTTCGTATGCGTAAATTGACCCACGAACTTTTAGCGGATCTTGAGAAAGATACCGTAGAGTGGGAAGACAACTACGACGGTTCTGAGCGTATTCCACAAGTCATGCCAACACGTGTGCCTAACTTGTTGATTAACGGTGTAGCTGGTATTGCTGTAGGTATGGCAACCAATATGGCTCCGCATAACATGACAGAAGTCATTAATGCATGTCTTGCTTATGCCAACGATCCGCACATCAGCATTGAAGGATTAATGGAACACATTTCTGGTCCAGACTTCCCTACAGGCGGTATCATTTACGGTAAATCTGGCATTGTCGATGCGTACCGTACTGGTAAAGGCCGTTTGCATATCCGTGGTAAATATCACATTGAAGAAGACCAAAAATCGGGCCGTAGCACGATTGTCTTCACTGAAATTCCTTATCAAGTTAACAAAGCAAAAACCATTGAACGTATTGCTGAGTTGGTCAAAGAGAAAAAACTTGAAGGTATTTCTGAACTTCGTGATGAATCAGATAAAGAAGGGATGCGTATTGCAATTGACTTGAAGCGTGGTGAAAACGCTGAAGTGATTGTAAATAACCTATTCCAAAATACCCAATTAGAAAATTCATTCAGTATTAACATGGTCTGCCTCGATAATGGTCAGCCTAAGTTAATGAACTTGAAAGATATTATTGCAGCGTTTATCCGTCACCGTCAGGAAGTGGTTACACGCCGTACCATGTTCGAATTGCGTAAAGCACGTGAACGTGGACATATCTTAGAAGGTTTGACGGTTGCACTTGCAAACATCGATGCGATCATTGAAACCATCAAAACATCTGCAAACCCAAGCGAAGCACGCGAACGTTTACAAGCGGGCGAGTGGGCAGGCGGTGGTGTCGTTGCATTGCTTGAAAAAGCAGGCGCGGTATCTGTCCGTCCAGATGAAATTGAAGGCGAAGATCCAGCACGTCCATTTGGTTTAACAGGTGATATTTATCGTCTGTCTCCAACTCAAGTAGGTGCGATCTTAGAACTTCGTTTACATCGTTTAACTGGTCTAGAACAAGACAAGTTACAAGCTGAATATACAGAAATTCTTGGTCAAATTGCTGAATACACTGCAATTTTGAACGATTTCAACTTATTGATGAACGTGATTAAAGAAGAATTAGCTTTAATCCTTCAACAATATGGCGATGCACGTCGTACCGATATCGTGGAATCACGTATCGACTTCTCTCGTGAAGATTTAATCCCTGAAGAGCAAATGGTACTTACTGTTTCTAAATCAGGCTATGCAAAAACTCAACCATTGTCAGACTACGCTGCACAGCGTCGTGGTGGACGTGGTAAGTCTGCAACTTCAATGAAAGAAGACGATTACATCCAGCATTTGATCGTGACTTCAAACCACGCAACAGTGCTTTGCTTTACCAATGTGGGTAAAGTTTATCGTTTGAAAGTGTATGAAGTACCTCAAGCATCTCGTGGTGCGAAAGGTCGTCCGATGGTGAACTTATTGCCATTAGATGAAAACGAGACCATCACCGCTATTTTACCAGTGGTCGATGCGCCGAAGAAATTTAAAGAACGTTTGGCTGACTTTAAAGCATTTGTAAAAGCCAATAGTGCACAGCTACAAACCAATGAAGTGATTAATAGTCATTTTGCTGGTTTAGAAGCTGCACTTGCTGAGACTGAAGACGGTGCAGATGACTTGTCTGATGCATTACGTGTTCAATTGAAACAGTTGGGCTTAGAGCTTTCTACCACTGATCTTGATGATGAAATCATCAATGACTTTGCACAGCAAGCAGAAGCCGTTCGTAAAAACTTCTACGTATTTATGGCAACAGAATACGGTACGATTAAACGTGTTGAGTTAGAACAATTCTCGAATGTTCGTTCAAACGGTCTACGCGCGATTGAACTCAATGGTGATGACACCTTAATCGGTGTTGCCATTACCGACGGCGAACAACAAATCATGTTGTTCTCAAACGAAGGTAAAGCCATTCGTTTTGCAGAAACTGACGTGCGTTCAATGGGTCGTTCTGCCAAAGGTGTTCGTGGTATGCGCGTGACCATTGGTGCAGCAGCTCAAGCTGAAGACGCTGAAGATGCGGATGTAGAGTCTGATGATGAAGATACCTCTGATTCAGCTCTCATTAGCCGTATAGTGTCATTGGTAGTTGTTCCGGAAACTGGTGAAGTACTTTGTGCTTCAGCTAATGGTTATGGTAAACGTACACCAGTAGATGACTTCCCAACTAAGAAACGTGGCGGTAAAGGTGTTATTGCAATTAAAACATCTGAACGTAACGGTGAACTTGTTGGTGCGGTAGCGATTGATGCGTCTAAAGAGCTAATGTTAATTTCAGATGGTGGTACGTTGGTTCGTACACGTGCGTCTGAAGTGGCACAAACAGGTCGTAATGCTCAAGGTGTTCGTTTGATCCGTTTAGGTGAAAGCGAAATCTTAGTCGGTGTTGTGGCGATCGAAGCAGTTGAAGAAGACGAAACTTTTGAAGAAGTGGAAGCAATCGAAACTGAGCAACTTGTAGATGACTCAACGATTATTGATCAAAATGACAATGAATCAGATTTCAATGAGCCTGAAGAAGACTAATTGAAGATTGAGAAAAGAGGGCGCTACGGCGTCCTTTTTGATAGATGAATAGTATTAACAAAAATTTATATAAACAAGAATAGTGACTTAAATGTATTTCAAAAAATTAATTAGAACCAAAGGAATAGTCATTTGTTTTGCATTAATGGGATGTAGTGAACCGACGTCTGTAGAGTTTAATGAAGGTATAAAAAAGAATCATCTATTCCTTATAAGCTGACACCTTTGCAACTTAAACACATTGAGCAATTGTATGTTGCTATACGTGATAAAGATTTAGATCAAATCCAGAAAATAACAGATGAGAAGTTTTATCAAGCTTTGTTAGAAGATCCAACATTATTGCCAGAAATATCTTCATATATTCCATATTTTGAAAAAGTTTTAGATTATAAAATGTTGGAATATAAAAGTATTAAAAATAGTGTGCATGGTGAACTAATTGAAGCAAACCTTAAGTATGAATACGAGCAGCAAACTGTATTTTACACCGTATTATTTAAACAAGATGATCCTTTGGCTAAAATTATCGGTAGTCATCTAAAGTTGGTACTTAAATAAACCCTTAGAATTTTCAGTGGTACTTTATTTAAATACATAAAAAGTGAAGCTCATTTACCTTGCGTAAGTGAACAGAGTTTAATTTAATGTACTGTCAACAAGTTGGAAAGAGAAAAGTTAAAGAGATATCTTAATTTTAATATCAACTTTGAAGTTTTATATATACTCAAAAGCTTAAATTAGGAATAAGTGTGGTTATGAAGGCAAATTTTTTGTTACTAGGTTGTGTCATAGCGTTGTCAGGTTGTGACCAAATTGGCCAAAAAGCATTAAATGCAATACCAGACCCAAGTGCTGAACAGACTGAAGTTGCCCAAGCTGCCTATGATCAATTACGTGAAGGCAATTTTGATAAGCTGTACACTTACTTTGAACCAGAACTCAAAGCGAAGTTTGAACAGAATGAAAAAGAGCTGCGTAAATTTGCACGAGGTATTCCGAAACAAGATTACTCACGCAAAAATATAGTGGCTAAGCACATTGAAAAATCGACTGAAAAACCGTCTTTATATACGGTCACTTATGAGTACGGTTATACCAATAAAAACCTAGTACAGTATGATGTAAGTTTTGATAAACCCGCAGGAAGTAACAAAATTCGAGATTTTAATATTTCAGTTTTTGGTGAAAAAAATAAATAAAATTAGGTAAAAAATAAAAAAAGCTGTAAAAAAGGACGCCTAAGCGTCCTTTTTTATGACATAAAATTAAGCGGCATCTTTTAGATTAGCAGCATAATTTTTTTGTTTTTCAGTATCAAATTGGCCTTCCCATTTACTGATCACCAGTACCGCAAGAGCGTTACCAATTACATTCAGTACAGTACGTGCCATATCTAAAATACGGTCAATACCCGCAATAAATGCCAGACCTTCAAGAGGAATACCGACACTGCCAAGAGTCGCCAGCAAGACCACGAAAGAAACGCCAGGTACACCTGCAATCCCTTTAGAGGTAATCATCAAGGTCAGTACTAGAATCACTTGTTGGGTGATTGTCAGATCAATCCCGTAAAGCTGAGCAATAAAGATAGCCGCAATACTTTGATATAGGGTCGAACCATCGAGGTTAAATGAATAGCCAATTGGAATTACGAAACTGGTAATCGGTTTCGGAGCACCATAAGCTTCCATCTTTTCCATAATACGGGGGAGGACAGTTTCAGAACTTGCAGTTGAATACGCGAGAATCAATTCATCTTTTAAGATCTTGATAATGGCCCAAACACTGAAGCCACAGAATTTAGCAACTGCACCTAATACAATGAAAATAAAGAAGAAGATTGCACCATAAACTAAAACTGCAAGTTTAAGCAGTGGCACAAGTGAGCTGAAGCCGAAATTCGCAACAGTTGCAGCAATCAAGCCGAATACACCAATAGGTGCAAACATCATGATCATGTGCGTAACTTTAAACATCGTTTCAGAAACAGCGGTCAACACTTTAATTAAAGGTTGTTTTACTTCTTGATCAAGCGCACCTAAACCTACACCAAACATCACAGAGAAAAAGATGATTGGGAGCATTTGACCACTCGTCAAAGCTGCAAAAAAGTTAGATGGAATAAGTGAAAGTATTGTTTGAATCAAACCATGAGAATGTTCACTGACTTCATGTGTTGTTTCTTGATACTTTGAAATATCGACTTGCGTCAATGCAGACATATCAATGCCGGCACCAGGTTGGAATACGTTGGCTGCAACTAAACCGACTAAAATAGCAACGGTGGTAATGATTTCAAAATAAATAATTGTTTTGAAACCAAGTTTACCTAAGTTACTACCGTGACTTGTATTGGCAATACCTAAAATAAGCATCGACACAACAAGCGGAATAACGATCATCTTAATGAGGTTAATAAAAATTGAGCCCAAAGGAGTCAAAAAGTTATTAACTAAAGCATCACGATATTCAGGAGAATAGTGTAGGAAAGCACCAACAAGTATACCTAGAATGAGAGCAATCACGATTTGCCAGGCAAGGCTCACCTTAATCTTTTTCATACATCAGCTCTTATGTCAGATTTGGGAGAAAAAAGCCCACAGTCATCCACGAACAAATGTTGCAGATAGACTGAATCCGCCATGACAAAAAGTTCTGAATAATTTGGGAGATAAATACGATAATATTTTGCAGTTTATATGAGAATACAGCCAACGATTTTGATCAAAACCAAACTGTTTGATCGATAAATTATCATTTTTAGTCGTATAAACGATTTTATTGTTAAATTTAATTTATAAAACGAATAAAATTGAGTTATTAATAAACACTTCACAAAATCTCTGATTTACCTAGAAAGATCGAAAAAACTAAATGTGAGCCTGTATTTTTCATTTTTATATAGAAGTTTGCTTTATACTTGTGAAGCAGATAAATCAGTGAAAATTCTATAAATCACACAGATTATCCGAAATAAATTTTAACTTTATATATTTTAATAATAAGCAGAGGGCTTGTACGGTGTTGAAAAAATTAGTCGTCATCATCGCTTTAATCTTACCTATAACGGCTTGTGAAAAAATTGGCGATTTCTTGATTGCAAAATTCGAATCAAGCCTACCAAGTGAGACAAGCTCCCAGCGTACTAAGTCAGAAAAATTATTCGCAGCACTACACCAACCCCATCAAGACAGCTTTTTGGCATTGGTTGAAGAAAATGTTCGTGATGCGATGCTAGCAGATCCAGAGCTGTTTTCACGTATGAAAAAGCTGATTCCTGCAGGTCAACCTAGCGCTGAAGCGCAAGTGATTCAGCGAATGGCAAATACTCGGCTGGGAGAAGGTAAGACCACAACAATTGTGTATAAATATGATTATCCGCAAAAAGAACTGTATATGAGTGTGGTCTTTGCAGGTCATGATGGGGACGATAAAGTGAAAGGATTCTGGCTTGAAAACGCTGCAGAAAAAGAATCAGATGATTTGGTTACTGAGATCACCTCAGATGCAGATGATTTTGATATTCAAGTGGATGAAGCATCGACTGTCACGCCAAATGCATACAGCTAATAGATGACAGCAAGAATTTAAATTTGAGACATGATTAGATACAAAGCGTTCGAGTCTATGATGAATAGGTTTGAACGCATTTCGCTTGAGACCAGACATGTCTTACAGCACAAACAGTTTTATCTTTTGGCAAACTTTAAACGCCAGACAGCAAGACATAAAAAAATCAGTCCAATACTTGTGAGGTAAAGCAATTTAGGGATGACAATTGCTGTAGGTACACCCATCTGATTGAGTTGAAGAAACATTTGAATGCCTTGAGTTGACGGCAACACCTGAGCAAGTATTTGCATCCATTCAGGCATAGCTGCATGCGGCCATGCCGTTCCCGAAAGTAGAAATAGCGGAATAGAACTAAAAACGATGACATGTCCTGCACGTTCTGGCAGGTCAAGAAAGGTGGCTAGAAAGAGTGTCATCGCAATAATACAACTGAGGAAGATGGGCACAGCAATGAACATGCCCCAAAAATTTCCACCCCGTGGATAGTCGTTCAGCCAAAAGGTAAAACCAAATAAATAGAAGCATCCCAACGTTCCTATGGTCAAAATACACAAGAAGATGCCAGCCAATTGTGTATAGCTCGGACGCCAAGTGGTGTTTTGTCGATAGGTCGCAATCAGCATGCACAGACCCAATAAAATCGTCTGATGAATAATTAAGGGTGCAACCGCTGGGAAAATATAGCTGCCGTAGCCTGAAAGTGGATTAAACAATGGAATCTTATGGATAGATAAAGCTGGGCTAAAATCGGATATGTTCTGGAATTTTTCTGCATATTCGCCGAGAGCATTTTCCATCGAACTGGCTAAACCTAAGCCAATTTTTTGCGTCTTTAGAAAGTTTGCAGCACTGAGATATAAACCAATTCCACCGGTTTCACCACGGCGAATGCTATTTGAAAGATTACTCGGCAACAGTAAAATCCCGTCAGCTTGCTGACTTCGGAGCATATTTTCAGCTTCCGCAAAATTACCAGTCACAGCTAGAATTTCTACATTGGGACTATTGGCTACAGCACCAATAATCGTATTGGTGAGTATGCTTTGTTCCTCATCCACCACAATAATGGGGAGCGATTCTGCGTGTTCCGCTTGATAAGCAATGGGATAAAAAAAACTGTAAAGAAAAACAGAAAGCACTAAGGTGGTAAAAATCGAACTGTGCTTCACAATATCTTTAAAGGTTTGAATATAGTGTCTGAGCAAAGTTGATAGAAATGACACGATTTTATTCATATGCTTTGCTCCTTCAGTACTTTCCGTAAAAAGAAGCTGGCAAGAACCAAATAGAACAGACAGTAAATGATCAGGGTGACAAGCGGTGTGATTGAAATGGAGATTGGGCTACCAATGACCCATTGTTCTGTTTGTAATTTGGCATAAGGCGTATAGGGAATAATATTGGCCCAGAATTTTGTAAACATCGGCGCGTTATTCAGCGGCAATGTCACCCCTGCAAAACTCAGTGATGAGCCACCATATACCGCAATAAAACCAAAAGATTTGGTGAGATCACGTGTCGCCAAAACTACAGTAGAACTGATAAAGGCATAGGCTGTATAAAAAAACAATTGCCCGAGCAAAATGAGCAGTAATGAACCCTGAACAAACCACCCTCGAAACACGATTAGCCAGAACATCCATGCCCATGTCCAAGCGGTAAAAATGAAAACATAACTGAGATTTTTAGCGATTAAAGCTTGAAAGACAGAAGTCGGTTTCACCCATTGATTTACAGTGCCATATTTGATTTCTTGACCGACTGAAAATGCGACACAGCAACACAGTAATAAATGCAGAATCGCAGGAATCATGTACGGCTCTAAATAGAACTCATAATTTAAACCTGGATTATATAAAGGTGAAATTTTGACATTGGGTGTCGGTGCATCGAGGTAGGGAATTGTATTTTCTAAATACTGATGACCACTAAAATCGGCCATGGCTTGCAATGTACTTAGCAGCATGGCTGATGAAATACTATTGCCGACACTAAAATAGCTTTGGTTATAGGCAATGCTGACTTCTGCATCTTTTGCTTGAACCAGTCGTTGCTCTGCACCAGCAGGAATATGAATATAGCCCCAAATTTGAGTCTGATTTAAAAGCTTTTCAGCATCATCCATACTGGGTGTAATGGTGGCTACTTTTAAGGTATGGTTCAGCTGCGCAAAATGAGTAATGTTACGGCTTAAACTGCTTTGATCTTGGTCTATGATCGCGATGGGTAAATGATCTGGTTTGCCTTGAGCAAACATATTGGTAAAGAGCAAAATCACAAGGGCAGGGGCAAGTGTGACCATACACAAGTCCCATTTATGCTGCATCAAATAGCGAAACTCACGCAGAATGCCCCTAAACATTATTTACGCTCTTCAATTTTAAACAAAACGCTCATACCCACTTTTAAGTCAGCAATCGGCTGAGCGGGTTTCAGTTGGACTTTAAAACTACGAATGTCATAGCCGCCCGTTTGTCGCGTGGTTTTGATTGTTGCAAATTCACCTTCGGCTTCGATGTGATCAATTTTAAACTCGGCAGATTTGTTTAGCGCCGGTATAAATCCTTGCATGGTCTTGAGTTGATACACTTGAGCATACTGGTCTTCACGGACATTTAAGCTAATCCATAAGCTATCATCTTGAATCAGGCTTACAACGGGCACACCCATCGCAACTAATTCTGAAACTTTGCCATAGGTTTTTGAAATGGTGCCATTGGACGGTGCAAACAATTTGGTTTCAGCCTCAAGTGCATTTGCTTCGGCCAACGCGGCTTGCGCAATCTTGACTTGGGCATCTGCCGAGCTTTGTTGTTGCGGTGTACTGCCACGTTTTGCACGCGCATATTGTTGATAAGACGCTTCTGTCATTTGTGCAGCAGAGACTGCGGCAGCTTGCATTTCATCACGGCGTTGACGTGAAATGACACCTTCTTTATAGAGGTTTTGACCACGTTGGTAGGTGGTTTGCGCCAATTGTTGCTGTGCTTTTAGACTTTGCCAATTGGCATATAAACTATCAATATTTTCTTGTTGAGAGCCACGTTCAGCTGTGGATTGCAGTGCTTGCGCAGATTGAAGTGCAGCTAAAGCCTGTTGTTTCTTTGCATCGACTTCGGGGCTGGTTAAACGAACCAGTGCTTGACCTGCTTGTACTTTTTCACCATCATGCACATATATTTCTTCAATACGACTAGGTACTTTGGTACTAATGTGGATGGTTTCAGCCTCAACTCGACCTTGTAATTCAACCTGCTTGGGCTGATAACTTTTCCATAAGCCAAATGCAATCAATGCCAAAAGCAGAACTAAGACAATGCCAATCACGAGCTTGATCAAAGCAGATTTATTGCGACTTTGCACTGAGCTTTTTTTCGTCTCTGCATCAGTATTGGTATTCACTTTCTTTGGAGTATCCTCAGCAGTATTTGCTGTAGACGAAACGTTTGAACTCGAGACATTGGATTGGGATGTTTCAGCATTCGCAGAGGCATCTTCTTGGTGATCAGTTGGTTCCTGATTCATATTGTTTCCCCTCGGCTAAACTTAGCGAATATAGTCGGTGTGTGATTGATTGATATAGCTTTGGAACTGGTCAATGCTCCCGTGACTTTGTAGCAGTGTTGCGAGTGACATCACGTATTTATAGGCATTAAGCGCCATTTCACTTTGTAGCCCGTTCAATGCATTTTGTGCATCAATGACTTGTGTGGCCGTACCCATATCTTCTTTAAATGAAAGCTGTTGAATTCTTAAATTTTCTTGAGCAGCTTTTAGGTTTTGCTGCAACAACAGGTGACTTTGTTGAGCGCTGGTGACTTCATTAAATGAGCTATAAATCAGGCTTTCAATTTCTTGTTTGGTACGCTCAGTCATTAACTCAGATGCATAGCGTTGAAGTTCAGCAGCTTGTACGGATTTGTTTTTATCAATACCTGAAAATAAGTTGTAGCGAGCGGCAACACCAACGATCCAGTTTTGTTTATCGTCGAGACTATATTCACCAAAGGCAAAGACGTTGGGTTTTTTTGCTGCGCTTTGGGCTTTCACATTAGCACCAGCCAATTGACTGTCCAATTGCATTTTACGCACCAAACTAGACTGATCCTGATAACTTTTTAGTAAGGCGGTTATATTTTGATTGTGTTGCTGATTGATAAATAATGGCGTTGTAAGATCAGTAATTTGGCTGCTTTGCATTAAGTTGTTTAACTTAAATAAGCTAGAGCGGAGATTCGCTTCAGTATTTTGAAAAGTTCTGAGAGCATTATTCTTCGCCACTTCAAATTGCATACGCTGGCCTTTGCTAATAAAACCCTGTTGTTCCATTTTGAGCGCATTGGCATAGTGTTGTTGCATCGCATTTAAATTGAAGCGGCTGCTTTCGACTAATTTTTTTTGTAATTGAGCATTGAAGTAGGCTTGGATTAATTCAAAACGTTGCACATCTTGTTGTTGTTCACTGCTTATCGCGCTGCGTTTGGCTTGGATATTGGCAATTTCCTTGGCGCTAGACGTTAACCCACCGGTATACAGCGGCATCATTACGGAAACGGTAGGGCGGATCACTTGATCATCTAAGACCACTTGGGAAGAATCTGGAATTAATCCGACACCATCACGGATTGGCTGTTGCAGACTGTCTTTTAATGGGTCTGCCAAATCACTCGGTAAGCTTTCATCAATTTTATTATTAATGCCATTACTCAGCGTTTGTTCTAAGTTGTTTTTTAAGGCACCGAGAGGAATATCGAGTTCATTATGAAAGGCATAGGCACGGACGTTTAAATCCACACGAGGTAAACCAAGCCCTTTAATGGCCTGAGCTTGAAGTTCGGCAGATTGTTGTAGTGCTTGGTTGGCCTGAGTACTATACGAACTAGTGAGTAGACTTTGTTCTGCTTGGCTATAACTGATACTTTGCGCAAGTACCGTGGGGCTAAAAAAGCCACTGAAACAACCAAGGCCAAGCAGTAAACCTGAACGAAATGTATGTTTAATTTTTATAGAATAATCTGTTCGAGGTAGAGGCATAAAAACACACTCACAGCTAGGATGGGTTCATTATAGTCATTGTGATGAAGTTGGGTAAATTCACTAAGTTGTTGTATTGTTTCATATACATATGTAAATAAATTTTATCTTTGCAGCGCACATCATTTTTCGCACATCAAGACCTTAAATTAGCATCAATTCAAGGGATAAAAAATATCAGTAAATCTAATAATTTGAATTAAGAAGAATTAATTTTGATCTTTATTGAAATTTTGACTTCAAATGTCAGACAGCATTGGAATATTTTCAGCTTTAACTACTGCAAGCACGCGTCAGATATGGTTAAATGCCATCATTTTATTGTGTTTCACTTTGAAAGGAAAACTCATGCGCGCGTACAACTTCTGTGCTGGTCCTGCTGCATTACCCACTGCCGTTTTAGAAAAAGCTCAAGCTGAAATGCTTGACTGGCAAGGCAAAGGCCTTTCGATCATGGAAATGAGCCACCGTAGTAAAGACTATGTCGCTGTGGCAGAGAAAGCAGAAGCTGATCTTCGTAAGCTGATGAATATTCCAGACAACTATAAAGTGTTATTCCTTCAAGGTGGCGCATCACTTCAATTCTCTGCGATCCCATTAAACCTATTGGGTAAAAACAGCAAAGCAGACTATATCCACACTGGTATTTGGTCTGAAAAAGCGTTGAAAGAAGCACAGCGTTATGGCGACATTAATGTTGTTGAAGCGGGTACCACCATTGACGGTAAACTTGCGATTACTGATCAAAGCACCTGGAACTTATCTGATGATGCGGCTTATGTGCATTATGCAGATAATGAAACTATTGGTGGTCTTCAGTTTGCCAACATTCCTGAAACGGACAAACCATTGGTTGCCGATTTTTCATCGAGCATTTTATCTGCACCATTAGACGTATCTAAGTTCGGTTTAATCTATGCAGGTGCTCAGAAAAATATTGGTCCTGCTGGTTTAACTTTGGTGATTATTCGTGATGATTTATTGGATCAAGCGAAAGCAGATATTCCAAGTATCTTGAAATATTCAGCTCAAGCGAAAAATGGTTCAATGGTGAATACACCTTCAACTTATGCATGGTACTTATCTGGCCTCGTTTTTGAATGGTTACTTGAGCAGGGCGGTGTAGACGCAATTTATAAAGCGAATATGGCAAAAGCTGAATTACTTTATGGTTATATTGATTCAAGCGATTTCTATGCAAATCCAATTGCAAAAGAATTCCGTTCAATCATGAACGTACCATTTACTTTGGCGAATCCAGAATTGGAAAAACAATTCTTGAAAGAAGCTGAAGAAAACCACTTGCTGAATTTAGCTGGTCACCGTTCAGTGGGTGGTATGCGTGCAAGTATTTATAATGCTGTTCCGCTAGAAGGCGTTCAAGCACTGGTTAACTTTATGGATGACTTTGCAAAACGCAACGCATAATCCTAAAGGCATAAAAAAACCGGCAAATGCCGGTTTTTTTATTGAATAGATTAAAAAATAAAAGTATGTAACACGTATGCACAAATCAGCATACCTAACATAAAAAATAAGCAGGACATTGGCTCGATTTGATATCGAGATTCCATGTGATGGTCAACTTGTGATAAGTTTTCTTCTTGCACGACTTTCATAGATATTCTTTCCGATCTATTTATCGTTAATTACTATTTCTTAAACGCATTTTTAACATAATTATTTGATTAAATAAAGTACTATCTGCCATAAACTTACTAAACTATTTAGTTCATTAGGACTTACGCATTGACGGATTCAAAAAAGTATTAAAATACTTTATAAAGTATCTGTGATCAGACGAATTAAAAATGCTTCTACAGCAACTTGTACTCTACCCATTTATATGGGCTTTCTCATGAC